>NZ_JBFODQ010000020.1:0-50995 GCF_040908355.1 Aeromonas sp. R2-2
CTATATCGCGGGTGTTACTGCCCCTCCCGGCAAGCGGATGGGCCACGCTGGCGCCATCATCTCCGGTGGCAAGGGTACTGCCGCCGAGAAGTTTGCCGCGCTGGAAGATGCTGGCGTGAAAACCGTGCGGTCGCTCGCCGATATCGGCAAGGCCTTGCGCGAAGTAACCGGCTGGTAATTCCTGTTAGCCCGTTATCTCTAATAAAAGTGCCGCCCGATGGGCGGCATTTTTTATGGGTTTTAAAGTGGTTTGATTTAATCAATCATCGCGATTCAGGTGCTAGACGAATTTTATTACAGGAGACCATAAACAGTGTGGATACTAAAATAGTCTGCGATTTGAACTTGTCAGATTGATTTGTTCCTTTACCCATTGCATCGAGTGACCTGTTTGTGGGTAATGCTAAAAGTCATGCAAGGATGTCAGTGAGATAACGCAGTGTCAGGAGGACATAATGATTTCACGTATTTTGGGAATTGGCTGCCTTACCAGTATCTGCTTGCCAACAGCATGGGCGGCGGATTGCCCGAACAGGCAACCGGGGCAGCATCTAGAGTTTCTTGGGCGTTCGGCTGACAATTCGGTATCACTATGGCTTTCAAGTCCAGGTTCCGGGGGTAATTTTCGCCTCTCTGCTCCCGGGGTATCTGAAATCGATAGTTGGAATGCAAACCGCGCGTCGTTGCACTTGAGTGTCTCACCTGTAGTACTTGATGACCTTAACGGGACTCACAAACTGGATCTCCTCAATGCGGATGGTTCTTTCAACTGCTTCCTCGATTCGAGAAACCAGAACAATCCGGTATTTCCAAATATTCCCCCGATCGATGGGGGAGACAGTAACGGTGGCACTGGTGGCGGAACCGGAGGTGGTGGCGGCAGCAATGGTGGAACTGGTGGCGGAAGCGGCGGTGGGGATGGCAGCAATGGTGGTAGTGGTGGTGGCTCCGGTGGTGGGAGTGACCCGATCCGCAATATTGTGACCAGTATCAGTGCAGATGCCTTGATGGGCTATTTGAGCGGCTCTCTCAGTATTTCAGATCGTGTCGTTGTCGGGCTTGACCAATTTGAAGATATTGCCAGTCAAAAGGGGTTGTGGCAGGTATGGACTGATGTACGCCATACCGGAGTCTCCGATGATCGTAACGAGATAGACACATCCGGACATGCCAACAGCTTTTTGATCGGTATACACAGATCCCTTGGTAAAGACGGGCTGGGTGGTATTGCATTTGCCAATAGCAAAACCTCTCTTGGCACGTTTGGCAGTTCGGTACGAAATGAGGGGGACAGCTTCTTTGTTGGGCCATATGGCGGCTATAGGCTAGATACGCACTGGCTGCTGGATGGCTGGGCTGCATGGGGACGAACTGATAACGATACCGAACTCGATGTACTTAAAGGGAGTTTCAAGACAACGACCGGGTTGATCTCAGCCAACCTGACCGGTGGCTACGACGTTGGTGAATATCTGCTGCGGCCCAAGCTTGCCCTCTTTTACAGTCACAATAAATCCGATGCGTTTGATTACACAGGCTCATTGCCTTATGCAAACCAGATTTATAACGTGACATTGCGGGTTAATGAAAACTCTTTTGAATATGCCACCAGTGAAGCATCAGGGGATATCAGTCGTATTTTCACCACAACCGATGGGGTTCAAATTATACCGGCCCTGCGTCTTGGGGTTCGTTATGATATTGAGCGTCCCAATGATGGTCAGATCCTGAATGAAAATCTGACAATGGAAAGTACGACCCCGTGGAGTGGATCTGCACGGATTGCGCTGGCGGTAGCCCCTCAGCGTCATCAGCGTTTTGAAGTTATCACCGGTTATTACAGTATCGGGCGTCAGGACCTTGACCTCTGGGATATTAGATTTAACGCCGCAGTGAATTTTTAATTAGAGTTGTAACAATATATGTGCTGACCTTCGGGTCAGCACATTGTTATGGATGATTGCCGATGAAGATGTGGATAGCTCATCCACGATGAGGTCGCCTGAGAGGCCAAGCGTTAGAGCCTGGTGCAATATCAAGGTCAAGTGAAATAACTTATTTATCCGCCTTGCCCGCCGCATCGGCAAGTTTGGCCAGCTGTTTGTCATACCAGGCCACCGGGCGGTTCTCATCTTCCGCCCGCTCTTTGCGCCGGATGGCGTTGCGCACCGTCATGGCCCCCAGCCAGCGGAATGGCTCGGGCGGAAAATAGCCGCGCGGGCCGCTGACTAGGGCGCATTCGCGCCACGGTTTGTCCTCCTCCCGCACTTCATCGCGCACCAAAGCCGCTAGGATCTGGCCGCCGATCCAGCTCTGGGCCACTCCGTTGCCAGAGTAGCCGAGGCCATAGACGATATTGGGCTGCCCTCGCCAGTGGCCGAAGAAGGGGAGGCCATCGACCGAGCGGTCGGAGGCGCCGCACCAGCTGGCGGCGATGGGCACCTCTTTGAGCGCCGGAAAGAAGCGGCGCAGGGTGCGGGTAAGGGGGGCAAGGTAACGGCTGGGGGCATCAAACTCGGCCAGATGGCGGTTGGCAAAGGCGAAGGTGTTGCCCCCCTTGCCCAGCATCAGCCGCCCTTGTGGAGTGGAGCGGTAGTAATGGACAAAGGTGCGGCCATCCACCACGGTGCGACCGTGCGCGAGCTGCTGGGCGGCAAGCGCCTGTGGCGCCGGGTCGGTGATCACCATATCGGAGGAGACCAGCACGATACTGCGGCGAAACTCGCGAAAGTGCTGCACCATGGCGCTGTTGAGGGCCAGTACCACCTTGCGGGCACGTACCTCACCTTGCGGTGTTTGCACCCGCGCTGGCTGGCCCGCCTCAAGGCGCTGCATGGGGGAGTGCTCATAGACCTCGATCCCCAGTTCCCGCGCTACCCGCAGCAGGCCGCGCACCAAGAGCGCCGGTTGCACCGAGCCCGCGTGGGGGCTGTAGAGCCCCTCCAGATGAACGTGGGAACCGCACTGGCTCGCCAGTTCACCCTCTTCAATCGCCTGCCACTGGTTAAGGTCTGCGCGCTTGAGTTCCTGCAATACCGGCTCCATCAGGCCGCGCTGGGCCTCGCTGGTGGCGGTGTAGCAGGTGCCCTCGACCCTCAGCTCTGCCTCTATGTTGTGCGTTTCGCAGAAGTGGGCGATCTCGTGCACCGCCTGCTCGGATCTTTGTACCAGCCAGGCTGCCTGCTGCTCGCCAAAGAGGCGCCTTAACGTCAAATACTTGGCCGACCAGGTGAGCAAACAGCCGCCGTTGCGCCCGGAGGCGCCGCTGCCGCAGCGATCTTTCTCCAGCACCAGGATGCGCAAGTGTGGCTCGGCCTGTTTAAGGGCGATGGCGCTCCACAGCCCGGTAAAGCCGCCACCGACGATGCAGACATCGACCTCGTGGCTGCCGACTAGGGGCGTGGGCGGTGCGGGTTGTTCGGCGGCGAGCGCCTCGGCCAGCCAGAAGGGGAGAGTGGACATGATGACTCCTCGATAAGGTTATTGGTGGCGCCAGCGCTGGGTGCGATCCAGCAGGGCGCGGCTCAAAAAGAGCTGGAGCAGCTTGACGGTGGCGGCGGCCAGCAGGATCAGGGTGGCCATGGCGGCGGCCGCGGCGGTATCGCCGGAATCCTCCATGTTCAGCACGGCGATGGAGGCGAGCACGCTGTCGCTCGAGTAGAGGAAGATCACCGCCGAGGTGGTGGTCATGGCGTTGACGAACAGATAGATAAAGATCTCCAGCAGTGCGGGCAGGGAGGCGGGCAGCGTCACTCGCCAGAACGCCTTCCAGAGCGGAATGCGCAATGAGATGGCCACCAGCTCCAGCTCCTTGGGCAACTGCTTGAGGCTGGTCAGCGCCGTCATATGACCCACCGTGTAGTAGTGAATGATGCAGGAGAGCACCATCAGCGGCAGAGTGCCATAGAGAGTGCCGTATAGGCCGCCAAAGAGCGGATTGCCGTTGAAAAAGAAGATGTAACCGAGCCCCAGCACCATGCCGGGCACCGCCAGCGACAGCATGGCAAGCAGATGCAACAGCTGGCGCAGCGGCGCAAAGTGGCGTCCCTTCTCCTGCGCCCAGGCCAGCACCATCACCAGCACGGTGCCGATAAGCGCGGTATAGAGGCCCAGCTGCAAGGTGTTGGTAAAGGGCTGCCAGCCGTAGACGCTGTTGCTGTCAAAGGCGTAGTGATCCAGCGTCAGCCCGAGGTTATAGGGCCAGAACTGCACCAGGGAGCCGTAAACGGCCATCCCCACCAGCGCCAGAAACAGCAGGGCCCAGAGCGTGCACCAGCCGAGCGCCAGCAGATCACGCAGCCGATGGGGTTTGGGCTGATAGGGCACCGCCTTGGTGCTGCTCTGCTCCTGCATCTTGCTGCGCACTCTGTGCTCCAGGGCAAAGCTCAACAGTGCCGGCAGCAGCAGGGTGACGCTGGCAACGGCGCCCAGCGAGAAGTTCTGCATCCCGATCACCTGCCGGTAGATATCGGTAGCCAGCACGCTGTACTGGCCGCCAATCACCTTGGCTACCCCGAAGTCGCAGATGGTAAGGGTGAAGACGGCGATGGCGGCGCTGAGCAGGCCATAACGGGCGGTAGGCAGGGTGACGGTGACAAAAGTGCGCCAGCCGCTGCTGCCCAGCACCCGGGAGGCTTCATAGAGGCGGGCGTCGCTCTGACCGAGCGCCGTGATAAGGATCATCAGGGCGTGGGGGAAGCACCAGAAGCCCAGACCGATGACGATGCCGATGGGGCCGTAGATGCTCTCGCCGCCGAGCAGCCCCTTGGCGATCCCCTGATTGCCAAACCAGTAGACCAGACTGATGGCGGGCAACAGGGAGGGCATCAACAGCGGGATCAAACCGATGAGGCGAAACAGGCTCTTGCCCGGCATACAGGTGCGGGTGAGGGCGTAGGCGTAGCCAAAGGCGATGGTCACCACCAGCGCGGTGATCAGCACCCCGAGCCAGAGGGTGTTGCCTATGGTGCGCCCCAGATGAGGGGAGTCAAAGTAGGCGCTGAAGTTGGCAAGGCCCACCCAGAGGCCGTTCTCATCTTGCAGGCTCTTTTGCAGCATGGTGAGCAACGGCAGCAGCAGACCGCCGGTGAGCAGGGCAATGCCGAGCACCAGCAGGATCAGTTGCAGCAGCTGATCTCGGCTCCAGCCGCGACAGAGCCGCTGCCAGCGGGCGTCTTGCCGGGCTGTCGCTGGTGGCAGCAGGGAAGAGGTCGCAAAGGGGGCAGTCATGGGCGCTCTCCTTCAAACAGCTGCATCGCCCCGGCGGGCCAGTGCAGCGAGCAGCGCATGCCGCTGCGCCAGCCACCCTGTTCGTGGCGGGGCAACTCGTGGGTCGGGCGCTCCACTAGGATCTGCTGCGGGCCCAGATAGGTGTCGGCGGTGCAGATAAGACGCTGGGCGGCGCCGAGAAACTCCACCTGATCGATGGTTGCTTCAACGCCATGTTGCCCAAGGTGCGGCTCGTTCGGCGCACTCAGGGTGATAGCCTCGGGGCGGATCGCCACCTGCAATTTGCTGCCGGCCGCCGCCCGGTTGGCAAGTGTCAGCGGTTGTTCGTTGAGGCGCACCTGATTGGGGCTCAGCACCAGGGTCTCGAGGAAGTTCATGGTACCGACAAAGCTTGCCACGAAACGGCTGGCAGGCTGGTGGTAGATCTCCTGCGGTGTGCCCACCTGCACGATGCGGCCGCCCTCCATCACCACGATGCGATCGGCCATGGTCAGCGCCTCTTCCTGATCGTGGGTCACCATGATGGTGGTGATGCCAAGGCGCTGCTGCAGGGCGCGGATCTCGCTGCGAAGGTGGGTGCGCACCAGCGCATCCAGCGCGCTGAGCGGTTCGTCCAGCAGCAGCAGGCCGGGGGAGAGAGCCAAGGCCCGGGCCAGCGCCACCCGCTGCTGCTGGCCGCCGGAGATCTGGCTCGGGTATTTGTGGGACTGGGCAGTGAGATCCACCAGCCCCAGCCAGTGATCGACCCGCTCCTTGATGAGATCTCGCGCCAGCCCCTGATTCTCAAGGCCGAAGGCGATGTTCTGGGCCACCGTCAGGTTGGGGAAGAGGGCGTAGGATTGAAACACGATGCCAAAATCGCGCTCCTGGGGCGGCAGGCGGGAGATATTGCGCCCCCCTTGCCAGATCTCGCCGTTGTCCGGCAGATCCAAGCCGGCGATGGCTCTGAGCAGGGTGGTTTTGCCGCAGCCGGAGGGGCCGAGAAAGCAGATAAACTCCCCCGGCTCAATGGTCAGAGAGATCCCCTTGAGGGCCTGAAAAGCACCGAACTGCTTGTTGAGATGTTGAATGTCCAGATAGGGCTGGGTCATGGTTCGACTCGCTACTGATTTGGTATATACCAGTTTGCGGGTGAAATGTGACGGTCAGGTGATCGTGGGATGACAGCTTGATGACAGTCAAATGAGATCGGGTCGCCAGCAAGTGGCTGGGCCCTGTGTGGATGGGCGAAGCGTCACTAATTGAAGGCAATACAAACTCGGGAAGTTAAAACCAAAAAGCGAAGGCCAACAGCTGTTGGCCTTCGACTGGCAGTTTATTGGCTGCGGTGTGTCTGGCGTGAACAAACCGCCGCTCTTCACGCTTACTGCTTGACTTCGGTCTTGCCGTCGAAGCTGGCGCTCCACTGGGCCAGGATGGCGTTACGCTCGCGGGCTGCCCAGCTAAAGTCGTTGTCGATCATCTGGCCTTTGATATCCGCCGGATAGCCTGCTCTCGGTTGGGCTACATTGGGGATGGCGACCACTGCGAACGACTTGTTGTAGAGGGCGTTGGCCTGTTCGGTGGCGGCAAAGTCGAGCAGCTGTTTGGCGGCTTCCAGCTGGGGGGTACCCTTGATGATGGCGGCAGCTTCCATATCCCAGCCCGAACCCTCTTTCGGGAATACCACCTCGATGGGGGCACCCTTGGCCTTGAGGCTGGTAGCCGGGAAGTCGAAGGAGATACCGATCACCGTCTCACCGCTGGCGGCCAGTTTGCAGGGGGCGGAGCCCGAGTGGGTGTAACGGTCGATGTTCTGGTGCAGGCCGTTCATGAATTGCCAACCCTGCTGCTCGCCCATGGTCTGCAGCCAGCCCGCAACGCTCAGGTAACCGGTGCCGGAGGAGCTGGGGTTGGGCATGATCACCTTGCCCTTGTAGATGGGCTTGGTGAGGTCGGCCCAGCTGGTGGGGGCCGGGATTCCCTGTTTTTCCGCCTCTACCTTGTTGAAGCAGATGGCGCTGAAGAAGGCGTCCAGACCGATCCAGTGCGGCTCGGCCTTGCTGTCGCGAAAGCGGCTGTCGAGCTTATCCAGCCCTTTCGGTGCATAGGCATTGAGCATCTGCTGCTGATCGAGCTGCATCAGGCTGGTGGCGGCCAGTCCCCATACCACATCCGCTTTGGGCTGCGCTTTTTCTGCCAGCAAGCGGGCGGTGACCACACCGGTGGAGTCACGCACCCACTTGATGTTGATGTCCGGATGCTGGCGCTCGAACGCGGTTTTCAGCTCGTTGAGCTGCTCCGGTTCGAAGGCGGTGTAGACGGTGAGATCGGTCGCGGCCAGTGCCGGGGCGGTCATGGCAGCCAGCACGGCGGCGGCCAGCAGATGGGTTCCCTGTTTCATCCTCTTCTCCAGTTAAATTGGTTTGGTATAAACCAGATTGGTCGAGAGAGAGGCTAGGGGATCTTTATGACGTGACCGTGACAGCCCCGTGACGTTTTGCCGTTCCTGATTTGTCTGTGACTAATCCTGGGTATCCACCTCGATCTCCAAACTGTCGTGGCGCCAGTACTCCAGATCGAAGTCGAGCACCCGGCCGTGCTGATCGAAGTTGAGTCGCTCGAGGCGCAGGGCGGGTAGCCCGGCGGTGGCTCCCAGCGCCTTGGCCACCTCGTCCGGCAGGGCCGTGGGGAAGAAGCGCACCTGCATGCGGGCGTAATGAAGATCGTAATGGGCCTGGTAGATCTCGGTCAGACTGCCGTTGAGATCCAGCTCCAGCAGGCCGGGTACCCGCTCAGGCAGGCAGTGGTTTTCGCAGTAGCAGATGGCGCGCCCGTTGGCGTAGCGCAGCCGTTTGAGCAGAAACAGGCTGTCGAACGGCTTGAGCTGCAGCTGCGCCATCAAGGCGGGCGGTACCGCCTGGCGGCTTTTCTCCAGCAGCTCGGTGTGCGGCTCACCCCCTTGCTCCCGCACTATCTGGTGAAAGTTGGAGGTGCGTCTGGGGTTCAAGCGAAAGCGCGGCGGGGTGACAAACCAGCCGCGGCGATCCTCCCGATAGATAAGGCCGTTCGCCTCCAGCTGCACCAGCGCCTCGCGGATGGTAACCCGGGTGGTGCCATAGAGTTCCCCCAGCAGCCGCTCGGAGGGGAGCTTGTCGTTGGGGGCCAGACCCCCCGCCAGGATCTGGTTGGCGAGGGCATCCTTGATCTGCAGATATTGCGGTTTGCTCATGAAAATCCCTGGTTTTGCAATGAGTTGGGCAATGGGCTGGGCACAGGGCAGGACACCTGCCCGGTCGTTAAAGGGCAACATCAACATGCGTTGGTAGATACCAGCATCGCCCCTGTTGTTCAGGCTTCCTAGATTATCGCGATCCCGGCGCTGAAAATGAATTTTTTGTTGCACGTAGCGCCACCCCTTTGACCTTGGCGGGGCAGTTACCCACAATGCGCTTATTCTGGTATATACCAATAGGAGCGAAATCATGACCCATATTCCTGCGGCCCCCGCCGCTGTCGATTACCTGCTGCTGACCCCGGGCCCCCTCTCGACCACCGCCACGGTGCGCGCCGCCATGCTGCAAGACAGCTGCACCTGGGATGCGGACTACAACCAGGGCGTGGTGGAGCCCATCCGCCGCGAGCTGGTGCGGCTGGCCACTGGCCCGGAATATGAAAGTGACTACAGCGCCGTCTTGCTGCAGGGCAGTGGCAGCTATGTGGTGGAGAGCGTGCTGGGCTCGGCGATAGGTGTCGATGAGTGCCTGCTGATCATCAACAACGGCGCCTACGGTGCCCGCATGGGGGAGATGGCCCGCTGCCTCGGCCTGCGTCACCATGAGCTCGACTGTGGCGAGACAACCCGCCCGGAACCCGCCGCCATCGAGGCGATGCTGGCGCGCCACCCCGAGATCACCCATCTGGCCATGGTGCACTGCGAGACCACCACCGGCATGCTCAACCCCCTTGAGGAGGTGGCAGCGCTCTGCCAGCGCCGCGGCATTCGCCTTATCGTCGATGCCATGAGCAGCTTTGGTGGCATCCCCATCGACATGGGGCGACTTGGCATCGAGTTTCTTATCAGCTCGGCCAACAAGTGCATTCAGGGGGTACCGGGCTTTGGCTTCGTCATCGCTCGCCGCGTGGCGCTCACGGCCTGCGCCGGTCGCGCCCGCTCGGTCTCCCTCGACCTGCATGCCCAGTGGCAGACCATGGAGCAGCAGGGGGGCAAGTGGCGCTTCACCTCGCCCACCCATACCGTGCTTGCCTTTGCCCAGGCCCTGCGCGAGCTGGACGAGGAGGGGGGCATCGCCGCCCGCCATCAGCGCTACAGCGAGAATCAGCGCACGCTGGTGGCGGGGATGGCTGCCCTCGGCTTTGCGCCACTGCTGCAAGAACAGTGGCAATCTCCCATCATCACCGCCTTCTACTCTCCGGCCCACCCTGACTACCGCTTCGCCGACTTCTACCAGCGGCTCAAGGCGCAGGGCTTTGTCATCTATCCGGGCAAGGTCTCCCAGGCCGATTGCTTCCGTATCGGCAATATCGGCGATGTGACCCCTGAGCGGGTGCGCGATCTGCTCGCCGCCATGGCCAGCGCCTGCTACTGGCAAGGGGACGCGCGATGACCAGCATGCTGGCTCAGGGTCGTGATCTGCGTGGCCGCGATTTGCATGACCAGAAGCTACACGGCAGCGGCCGTGCCGATAGCGAAGGGGATATCAACCTCGGCGAGGGGCGGGCGCGCTGGTGGGCGGGTCAGAGCGAAGATGTACAGGCCGGATTGGCGGAGGATAGCCGCTACTTTCTCCATCAGGCCCTCTCCACCCCCTGTCTCGATCTGATTGAGGGGGCGCAGGGGAGCTGGTTGACCAGCGTATCGGGCAAACGCTATCTCGATTTTCACGGCAACAGCGTCCATCAGCTGGGCCACGGTCACCCCAAGGTGGTGGCCGCGGTGCAGCAGCAACTCGCCGATCTGCCGTTCGCGCCCCGCCGCTACACCCATCAGGTTGCCATCGACTGCGCCCGCACCCTGGCTGAACTGGCTCCCGGCGATCTCAACCGGGTGCTGTTTGCCCCCGGCGGCAGCGAGGTGGTGGGGATTGCCCTGAAGCTTGCCCGTTTCATCACCGGCAACAGCAAGGTGGTGTCCCTCTGGGATGCCTTTCACGGCGCCTCCCTTGATGCTATCTCAGTTGGTGGCGAGGCCTGTTTTCGCACCGGTATGGGCCCGCTGATGGCCGGAGTGGAACGCATTCCGCCTCCCACCCGCTATCGCGGTGTCTGGTATCGCGGGGAGGGGGATGACCTGCACTATGCCGATTATCTGGAGTACGTCATCGAGAAGGAGGGAGGGATCGGCGCCTTTATCGCCGAGCCGATCCGTAACACCGACGTACAGGTGCCCTCGAAGGCCTACTGGCAGCGGGTGCGGGAGATCTGCGATCGCCACAAGGTGCTGTTGATCGTCGACGAGATCCCCAATGCCCTGGGTCGCACCGGCCATTGGTTCAGTTTCGAGGAATTCGGCATCGAGCCCGACATCATCTGTCTGGGCAAGGGGTTGGGGGGCGGGGTGGTACCGTTTGCGGCGCTCATTACCCGCGACCGTTTCAATCAGGCGGCGGTCATCTCGCTCGGTCACTACACCCACGAGAAGAGCCCTATCGGCTGCGCGGCGGCCCTCGCGACCATCGCTACCATCCGCGAAGAGGGGTTGCTTGCAAAAGCGCAGGAGGATGGCCGCTTTATGGCGGCAGAGCTTGCAGCGCTTGCCGAGCGTCACCCGCTGATCGGGCAGGTGCGCGGTATCGGTATGCTCTGGGCGCTCGATCTGGTGGTCGATCACCAGAGTCGCACCCGCAATAGCCTGGCCGCCGAGCGGCTGCTCTACCGCTGTCTGGAACTGGGGCTCAGCTTCAAGGTCTCTCAGGGCAATGTCATCCAGCTCTCGCCGCCGCTCAATATCGCCCGCGCCGATCTGGTGCGCGCCATCACCATTCTCGATCGCGCCCTTGGCGAGATCGCACTTTCACCGAAACAGGAACACCACCATGACTGACTTGCAGATTGCTGTAGACCCGACCACCGACGTGGAGGCGCTGATCCTCGATTGGGCTGGTACCGTCGTCGATTTTGGCTCCTTCGCCCCCACCTCCATCTTCGTCGAGGCCTTCGCCCGCGCCTATGACTTTCCCGTGACCCTGGATGAGGCGCGCCAGCCCATGGGCCTTGGCAAGTGGGATCATATCGCCGCGCTGGGCCGTCTGTCCTCGGTGGATGCGCGCTGGCAGGCACGCTTCGGCCACCCCATGAGCCACGCCGAGGTGGACCACATTTATCACACCTTTATGCCGCTGCAGATTGCCGCTGTGACCCGCTTTGCTGCCCCCATCCCAAGAGTGCTGCCGGTGCTGGACGCTCTGCGGGTGCAGGGGATGAAAATCGGCTCCTGCTCCGGTTATCCCCGTCCGGTGATGGAGGCGCTGGTACCAGCGGCTGCCGATCACGGCTATCGCCCGGATCACTGGGTCGCCACCGACGATCTCAAGGCCGGTGGTCGCCCCGGCCCCTGGATGGCACTGGCCAACGTGATTGAGCTCGGAGTAAGCGCGGTGCATCGCTGCATCAAGGTGGATGACGCCGTGCCGGGTATCAGCGAAGGGGTGAACGCGGGCATGTGGACGGTGGGGCTGTCGGTTTCCGGCAACGAGTTTGGTGCCACCTGGGAAGAGTTTGCCGCCATGAGCGAGGCGGAGATCGCCGCCCGGCGCGCACCGGCCGAGGCCAAACTGCGGGCGGCGGGGGCGCACTATGTGATTGATACCCTTGCCGACATCGTCCCGGTTATCGCCGATATCAACCGTCGTCTGGCCGCTGGCGAGCGGCCGTAGGCCATCGGCTTGGTTTAACAAAAGCGCTTGGCTGGCTTTAGATACAACACGCCCCCATCCGGGGGGCGTGTTGCATTTACAGGGGGAAGTTGTGCGCAGTCAGCGGATATCGATCCGCATCAGGGGAGAGGGGGCGTTGTCGACAAAGTGTTGCCAGATATGGTCGTAGAGCGCCTGCTGGCCGGGGAAACTCACCAGCGCCTTGGCTTCGGCCAGGGAACACCTGCGATAGTCTATGTGCTCGTCGTTGAGAATCACCGCCTGATTGGGCGGGCAATAGACTACAAAGACCGGCACCACCTCCACCGTATTCAAGGCGGCATCGTAGAACTGCTCCAGATACTGGCCGTTGTAGAGCTCGGTGACCCGGATCCCCGTCTCTTCGCCAAACTCCCGAATAATGGTCTGCCAGCCGGTTTCACCCGCCTCCACCGTGCCCGCCACATGGCGCCAGAAGCCCCCCTTGACCCGTTTCATCACCAGCAATTTTGTTTCGCCATCAACAGTGGTAAGGGCAATGCCGGAGACGGCTTTGCAGCGAATGGGGATCATGAGCTTCTCTCCGGATTTGTGCTCTGTAATCGCCACGAACAGTGTGAAGGCGTGTTAATTGAAATACGCTTCGGCGGGTAGGCCCATGACCTCTATTTCATTCAGGCCGCTTTTGGCCAGATAGTTGGTCACCAGATTGAACCCCACCCAGTAACTGGCATATTTGGGAAATGGCCGGTTATCACGGCAGTAGAAAAAGTCTAAATAGTTGAACTGCTTGCTGGATAGATGGGGTGTCATCTCTGCCAGGAGCGATTGCCAGTCATGGTGATGAGACTCCTTGAACAGCGAGGGGAGTTTGCCACCATTGAACCTCTGCTCAAAGTAGCAGGCCAGCCCTTCAAAAATCAGGGTCTCGGCCAGTGTTTCTGCTTCCACCTTGTTCTTCTTTTGCACGATATGGTGGACTTCGTGGGCCAGCACGGCAGGCAATTCGGTGATGATCACCTCTTTGATATCAGGCCGTTCCAGATCAAGCTGGAGTTCTACCCGATACATGTTGATGGCCCAGCCACCGATACCCGAATCGGGAGCATCCCCTTCGGCAAAAGGGCTGAAGGTGACATCCAGTTGGGAGAGATCGAACAAGGCATTCAATTTGTGCGCCGTCTCGGCAAAAACGTGCCTAATGGTGTCATCGAGCCCATCGAATTTGCCCGAGTCGTTTAACAGGGTGAGTTGCATCCAGACATCCTTGTCTATTGAAAGAGAGTGCTGAACCACTTGCGTGGTCGCGGCGCCATGTCACCACGATTACCCTCCTTCAATCAAGGGGTTACCCGCCCATTATGCTTGCCGTCTGGATCGCCTCGATCAGCGCGGCCCGGTTGATGCGAGGGCGCTCGCCATCGAGCAGTTGCTGCCACAGCGCAATGGCCTGACTGTAGCGACCATGCAGGAAGTGATCGGAGGCCAGCAGCATCAGGGCGCTCACTTCCCCCGCGTCCTGCTTGAGGGCGCTCTCCAGCAGGCGTGTTGCCTCGGAAGTCAGCTGCTGGCCCGCCTGATAGTAGAGCACGGTGGCCTGCGCGGCCTGGGTCGCTGCGCTGGCGCCCCCCTCCAGCAGGGCGAGACGCTGGTAGGCGAGCAGGGCGTTGTCATATTCGCCCCGATAGAGATAGAGCTGGCCGAGCGCCGCCCAGCTGTCGAGATCGGCGGGGCTGCGTTGAAGCTTCTGATGCAGACTCCCCAGCTCCTTGTCCTGCAGATCCCGCGGGCTCAACCCCGCCAGCGGATCGGGACGGGATGCATAATCCTGCCATGCCTGATAGCGGCCGGTGCTGAGATACACAGCGGCAACGGCCGCGATGGCCAGGAGGCCAAGCAGCAACAAGGCCCGCCCGTGCCGGTTATTGCGACCGCGATTGTCATGCTGGTTGGCCAGTTGCGCGCGCAGGGCCAGCTCAGCCGCCGGGATAGCGCTGGCCAGGCGGGCGGCGCTCAGCTCCCTGTAGAGTGGCTGGTCGGGGGAGAGGCCTGCTTGCTCCCCGTGCATGATCAGCCAATTCAATTTGCTGCGGGGATCGGCGGCGGGTTCATGGATGGCCTTGGCTACAGGGATGGTTTGTACCTGTGTGCGCGTGAGGCGGCGAAACAGGGTCAACAGCGCCAGCCCCAACAGCAGCAGGGGACCGCCCCACAGCAGCGCAGTGCTGGCCTTGAAGGGGGGATCGTAACGGACGAAATCGCCGAAGCGCTCTGTCATGCGGGTGATCACCTGCTCATCGCTCTGCCCCTCGTCCACCCAGCGGTAGACCTCTAGCCGCAGATCCCGCGCGATGGGGGAATTGGACTCCACCAGGTTCTGGTTCTGGCACTGGGGGCAGCGCAGGGCGCGGGCCAATTCCTGAGCGCGGGTCTGCCGCTCGGGGTGGCGAAACTCATAGGTATCGACCCCGCTGGCATATGCAGTGGCACTCAGCAGCATGCCGAGGGCCAGCAGGGAGCAGGCAAGAGAACGGCACATCATGGCTGTGTCTCCCGAGCTGATGTTGCAATAGATGGCGCAATAGATGGCGCAATCGCGGGTGCCGTTGTGGCGGCCTTCATTTGTGCGTCCGTTCGCGCCTGGTCGAGCAGGGGGGCAAACTGGCGTTGCCAGATCCCTTTGGTGAGTTCGCCGGTATGGCGGGCGAGCAGGGTGCCATCGGCATCAAACAGATAGGTCTCAGGCGTGCCGTAGACACCGAGCTCAAGGGCCAGTTTGCCGTCGGGGTCGGCCAGCACGGCGCGATAGGGGTTGCCCGCCTGGATAAGCCAGGCGCGGGCCGCATCCCCCTTGTCCCGGTAGTTGAGACCGTAGAGGGGCACTGTTGCCGCGAGCTCGCTGAGCAGCGGATGTTCAGCGCGGCAGTTGGCGCACCAGCTGGCCCAGACGTTAAGCACAAAGGGCTCCCCCTTGAGGCTGGCGGTCTGGATCGGACTCCCGTCCAGCAGATTGTCGCTCTGCCACGCAGGCAGGGTACGCCCGAGCGTCGCTTCATCTTGGCTGTAGGGATTGTTGCCAAGGCCGAGCCAAAGCAGGGCGCCGAGGCCCAGGGTCAGCAGCAGTGGAAGAAAGAGGCGCAGGCGGGATCTCATAACGCCTCCTGTTCTAGCCGGGGACGGGAGGTGCCAACCGCAACGGAACGGGAGGCAAGCAAGGGGCGACGGGCGAGCAGACGCAGGGTGCCGCCTGCCATCATCAACAGGCCGCCGAGCCAGATCCAGCGCACCAGCGGCTTGTAGTGCAGCCGCATGGCATAGGCGCCGGGCCCCATTTTCTCACCCAGCACCACGTAGAGATCGCCGAGCATTCCCCACGCGATGCCCGGTTCGTTCATGTTCATGGTGCGCACGCTGTAGTGGCGCCGCTCCGGCGTCAGCCGTGCCACCTCTTTACCGCTCTTATGCACGCTGAGAGTGATGCGCTCGGCGGTATAGTTGGGGCCGATGATCGGCTCGCTCCCCTCATAGCGAAACTCGAAGGCGCCGAGCCGATAGGGCTGGCCTGCGGCGAGGACGGCGCCCCCCTCCTGACTGTGGTGACTCACCTGCGCGATGCCTAGGGCACACACCGCTACCCCGAGATGGGCCAGCAGGCTACCGAACCGATTGAGGGTGAGCTCGCGTAGCGACGTCGGTTGCAAGAGCGGGAGCAGCAGGCTGGCCATCAGCCAGAGGCTCAGCACGTTGGCCGCAAGCCCCAGCCAGCCTCCCCGCAGCGGCTCGGGATAGGCGAGGCTCAGCAAGGTGCCCCCCAGCAGGCCGAACAGGCATGGGAGCAGCACCTTGATGCGGCGCTGGGCTGCCAGATGCTGCCAGCGCAGGCGCGGCAGTTGGGTCATCAGCCCCATCAGGCAGAGGGCCAGCGGCACGAAGATGGTATTGAAATAGGGGGCCCCCACCGAGAGCGAGCCCAGATGGAGTGACTGGAACACCATGGGGTAGAAGGTGCCGAGCAACACGCTGGCGCAGGCCACGCAAAGCAGCAGGATGGCGGTGCCGAGCAGCCCCTCTTTCGACCAGAAACCGAAGCGGGCATAGGGGGCGCGAATGTCTGCGCGCAGGGCAAACAGGGTGAGGGCGCAGGTCAATAGCAAACCGAGCAGCAACAAGAGGGTGAGGCCGCGGCTGGGGTCCACCGCAAAGGCGTGCACCGAGGTGAGCACCCCGGAGCGCACCACAAAGGTGCCGAGCAGGCTCAAGGCGAAGGTGAAGATGGAGAGCAACAGCACGGCGTGGCCGTAAGCGCCGCGCTTCTCGCAGACAATCAGAGCGTGCAGCAGGGCAGTGCCCAGCAGCCAGGGCAAGAGGGACGCATTTTCTACCGGATCCCAGAACCACCAGCCGCCCCAGCCGAGCTCGTAGTAGGCCCACCAGGAGCCCAGCACGATGCCGGCGGTGAGAAACACCCAGGAGCCGAGCGCCCAGGGGCGACTCCAGTGGGCTACTGCGCCATCGAGCCGGCCCGAGTGCAGCGCCGCCATGGCGAAGGCGAAGTTGACTGCAAAGCCGACGTAACCGAGATAGAGCAGGGGTGGGTGGATGATAAGGCCGATATCCTGCAGCATGGGGTTGAGATCGCGCCCCTCCTGCGGCCCCGGAAACTGGCGGTCAAACGGGCTGGAGAAGATCAGGGTATAGAGGCCGAACAGCCCGACGATCAGCCCCATGATGGCCAATACCCGGGTTGTAATCAGCGGATCGACCCGCTTGGAGCAAAGAGCCACCAGGGCGCCCCACAGAGCCAGCGCAAAGACGAAGAACAGCATGGAGCCCTCGTGGCCGCCCCACACCGCCGCCAGCTTGAAGCCCAGCGGCAGGGCGCTGTTGGCGTGGTGGGCCACATAGCTGACGGTGAAATCATCCTGGCCAAAGCAGCTGGCGAGCAGCAGTAGGGAGGCTAACAGCAGGAGTGCGACCAGGAGGGCCAGCGGCTTTGCGCAGCGCAGCAGGGTCGGTGAGGCGAGCCGCAATCCCAGCCAGGGCAGGGTGCCCTGCAGCAAGGAGAGTGCCGCCGCCAGTAGCAGTGAGAGATAGCCAAGCTCCGCCAGCACACAACCTCCAGTCAATCATTCGTCTATGTTATGCCGCAGCGTCTGCACCGTACCGGCGCTGGGGGATAACATCCACATTTCTGGCAACAACCAATCGCAACAACTCATCGCAACAAATAAGCGCCAGTCACCCGAAGGGCGGCTGGCGCTGGTGATCATACCTTTAAACTACTGTCATCTGGCCGGCATAGAGCACGAAGTAGCGCAGCAGCAGGATCCCCACCAGGGTCAGGCTGCAGACCAGCACCAGATGGCCGTTTCGCTCCCGCAGGGGCGCCGGGGTCAGCAGAGCCAGCAGCTGGGGCAGCAGCATGCCGATGCCCACCACCCCGAGCCAGAACACCTGAGCCCAGAAGCCGCTGCCGATGGCGGCCCACATCGCCACCTCTTTCTGGCCGCCACCGAAGTAGAGGCCGGTAAAGAAGCAGACCAGCAGCAACACCTCCACCGCCAGCACCGGCCGCTCGAAGCGATGGACAAAGCTTACCCCCTGGCTGTGGTGGTTCTCCTTGAAGAGCGTCACCGCCAGCAAGATGGTGGAGGCGATACCTGAGCTGATACCGGATACCAGAAACAGCACCGGCAGCACCGGGTTGTTCAACAGCGGATAGGTCTTGAGCGCCGAGAGCAGAAAGCCGGTGTAGGCCCCCAGCAGCACGGCAAGCAGCAGCAACAGCGGGGCCAGCAGCCGCTCGATGCGGGCAAGCCAGCCAATCAGCCCATCCACAAAAGCGAACTTCTCTTTCAGCAACCGGTGGCGCAGGGTCTCGATCTCGGTGCGAAACACTACCGCCAGCCAGGCGAACAGCACCGCCATATAGAGCTGAAACAGCATGACCCCCATCGACATCACGGAGTCGAACTGGTAGTGGAACATCAGCTTCCAGAAGGTCCAGGGGCGGGCCAGATGGAAGATAAGGATGAGTAACCCCAGGATTACGCTCGCTGGCGCCAGAATGGCGGTCGCCTTGATGATGCCGCTCTCGCTGCCTGCCCCCTTGCGGCGCAGCAGCACCGAGAGGGTTGTGGCCCCGGCGGAGATGCCGAGCAGAAAGAGATAGATAGCGATCGGCCAGTCCCATACCAGAGAGGGGAAGTGAAATGCATCATGCAACATGATCCATTCCTCCCTTTGTCACAGCAGTAGATGGCGATCGGGCAAATCCCCAGACAAGGGAGGGGAAGTGAAATGCCGCTTGCATGGTCATGACGTTATCTCCCCTTTGGGCACGCGGTACATCTTGGGCGAGGTGCCGAGCGCCTGCTTGTAGCGATAGGTAGTCTCCTTCACCAGCCGTTGGGCGATGGGGCTGTCCGGATCATCCAGATTGCCGAACACCAGCGCCTTGGTGGGGCAGGATTCCACGCACGCCGGCTCCTTGCCCGCCGCCAGGTTGGTCTTGCGGCAAAAGTCGCACTTGTCTGCCACTCGGGTCACAGGGTTGATAAAGCGTACCTGATAGGGGCAGGCGGCCAGACAATACATGCAGCCGACGCAGAGATCCGGGTTGACGTCGACGATGCCATCCTCCTTGCGGATATGGGAGGCGCCGGTCGGGCAGACGTGGACGCAGGGGGCGTTGTCGCAGTGCTGGCAAGATTTGCGAAAGAAGCGGTACTCGGCATCGGGAAATTCCCCGATGGGGCCTGAGCGGATGATCTCGAGGCGCGAGACCCCTTGTGGCACCTGATTCACCTCCCGGCAGGCATCCATGCAGGCGGTGCAGCCGATGCAGGCCGTCTCATCGTGGATCATGCCATAGCGGACCCCGTCGATGGTCTGGCTATGGGCAAGGGGGGTGGCAAGGGAACGAGTCGGCCCCGTCATCATGATAAGGGCCCCCGCGCCCATGCCCGCCATAAAGTCACGGCGAGAGCAGCTCATGATGCCTCCTTGCCGGTAGCCGGTTTGGACTGCTCCTGCCGGGCCTTGCTGGCCTCATGTTGCTTGCTGTGGCAGTCGATGCAGAGCTTGATGCGGGATTTTTCCGGGATCCCCACCATGGGCTCCTTGGCCGGATGCAATTGGTGGCAGCTGGTGCAGGTGAGCCTGGTCATGTGCACGTCGTGGGCCCAGAGCGCCTCGCGCAGTGGTTTGGGCTCGTGGCAGCTCATGCAGACCCCATTCTGCTCGCTGATGGGATAAAGCTTGATGCTCTCTTTATCCTTCAGGCTGTGGCTGAAGCGCATCACATCCTTGACCCCTTCCCGGTGCTGGAGGGAGGGCTGGCCGTGGCAGTTGGTGCAGGTGACAGGTGCCAGGTTGTTGGGATTGGTCGCCTGACCATGCTTGCCGTGCATCCCTTCGCTCTGCTCCTTGTGACAGTCGGTGCAGGCCTTGTCGGGATTGCGTAAAAATTCCACCTCATGTGTAGCTGGAACAGGGGCTGCTGCCGGCTCGGCCGCCTGACCCTGCAGGCTGGTGAGCAGCATGGCTGCCATCAGCATCAGTCGTAAAAAATCCATCGTTAAATCACCCATAGGAAGCCTCCATCCGCTGCGGGCCCGACTTGGCGCCGGGCCCGCAGGCGCCGTTACTGTGCCAGCCGTCCGGCCGCTTTAGCCTCGGCATCCCAGGCGGGGACCGTGGTCTTGAGGAACTGGGCCTTGTCGCTGTTGAACTGCTTCATATCCATGCCAAGGGCCGCTTGCGCTTTCTCCTTGGTGGAGATGTCGGGGATGGCGATCTCGTGGCTGATCCCCTTGCTGGCCAACAGGCGTGCCAGCTTGGTGCGGGCGTCAGCGGCTTTATCCAGCGCGCTGCCAAGTACCTTGAGGGCCACTTCCGGGGCGTGCATCTGCACCCCGTGGGAGGCGATGGCGTAGTCCCAGCGCCACTGGGCGTGACGGATGTCCTGCAGAATGTCCTTCATCTCTGCCTCGGTGGCGCCGGCATCCCAGGCCGCCTTGGCTTCAAAGTGGGCGTGTACCAGCTGCTTCTCGACCTTCAGCTTGGTCTCGATCACCGCCTCTTTGCGCTGTTTGACGATCCCTTGCAGCATCTCCTTGCTCTGGGTGTGGCAGTTGCGGCAGGTCTGCTCGAAGCGATCGAAGGGGTTGCCCACCTTGTGATCCGTGTAGACCTTGCCCTGCTCGTTCTGCACCTTGGGCATGTGGCAGTCGACACAAGCGACGTTGTTCTGGCCGTGAATGCCGGCGCGCCAGGTTTCGTACTCGGGGTGCTGGGCTTTTAGCATGGGGGTTTTGGAGAGGGCATGGGTCCAGTCGGCAAAGCCGATTTCATCGTAATAGGCCTCCATCTGCTCAACCGTGGTGCCCTTGTCCCAGGGGAATTTGACCGCCTTGGTGGGGCCGCTGAAGTAATACTCCACGTGGCACTGGCCGCACACCTGGGACTGCTGATCGAAGCGCCCCTGCTCCTTGAACGGCTTGCCGATGGCGGTCATGTCCCGATCGGCATAGGGACGGGAGAGGTGCAGGGCCGGTTTACCCTCCTTGAACTCTTTCGAGGCGGTGTCGTGGCAGTCGGCGCAGCCGATAGTGTTGACGATCTCGGGGCCGCCCTTGGCCCACATCCCTTTGAAGTAGCCATCCTCACCCTTCTCGTCGATAACGCGGGCCACATCCGGGCCTTTGCAGCTCCAGCAGGCCATGGGCAGCGGACCATCTTCGGCTGTTTTCGGGGCGCCGGTACGCAGGGTTTCGCGCACATCGGTCAGCGCATAGAAGTGGCCGCGCGGCTTGTTGTAATCCTTGGCGAAGGGGTAACCGCCCCACAGCACCACCATGTTGGGATCTTCCGCCAGCGCGTCGGTGCGCTCCTTGCTTTCGCTGGTGGCTTGCCAGCTGGTGAACTGATCGGCGTGATCCTTGGCGAACAGCTCGCTGCGCGCCTCTATCTTGCCATTGGTGGTTGCGTCATCAGCCAGTGCCCAGCCGCTGGTGCCAAGGCTGGTAGTCAGCAGCAGGGTGGCGAGGCCCAGTTTGATATGCCTGTGTTGTGAACCCACGTTTATCACTCCCAGATAAATGTTTTGGTCTCGTCTGACCCGTTCCATCTTGGTGTGGATCTTCCCCCCGTCGGGCGGGGTGGGCAGACATTCGCTTGCGGGTGAATAAAACCGCGCAATATATGATTGCTCGAGGGTTACCCTAACAAATAGGTAAATTTAATGATGATTTATCGGAGGGAGAGTTGTGCCAGATCAATTGGTGCACAGGATTGATCGCTGAAATGAGATCTGGATTAAATTTTATGGAAACTCAACTTCTTGTTAACTGCAGAGCATTCGATGGCAGGAGTTTGATCGATACAGTTGCGTACTGGCACTTTTTGCTGCTGATCCTGATTGCTGCCGTATTGTTCACACATTCTGGCAATGACTTATGCTGATAATTGACTGAATATGCAAATTCTCGGTGTTGTGCTGTGAGCTTTTGACCTTCGGATTATGATCCATTTATTGAAGCTGCAGTGGATTTATCGTCAAACGACAGAAATACTCACATGAAGTCTGATAGACCTATTAATAAAGGTGATGGAACTGGGTTCATCCAAATCTCATTTTATTAAAAAGGGCCTGTTAGATGCACAATCTTGTAAGTTATGGCCATTTTATGGCAATCATTGTCGAAAATAGCGAAAAGACCCACTTAGTCTGGTGCGGTATGATTATTGAACAGACAAGTACCCTGTAGGTACTGATGTTGGTGGTTAAGGTTTTGCTGGAGGTTGTATGGCAGAGTTGCAAATTGAAAAGTCCACGGTGATCACCCAACTCGAGGGCTCCGTGTTTGTCATCAGTGCAGATGGATCTGTCATACGAGCAAAGGTGGGGATGGCATTGCAGCCAGGGGATCGCCTGCAAGCTGCCCAAGGGGGCCACTTTCAACTAGCCGAGCCGGGCAGTGAGCCTGCTGGTGAGCAAGATATGGCCGCCCAACCTGAGCTCGCCACACCTGCTGCTGATGGGCAACCGGCCGATCCGGAACTGGCCTCGTTGCAGGAGGCGATCCGTCAGGGTATTGACCCGACAGAGCAGTTTCAAGCGGCGGCCGCCGGTAACGCAGCCGCTGCGGGCAATATCGGTGGTGTAGCAGGTTCCAGCTCGGGTGGATTTGTGGTGGTCGATCGTACCAATGACGCCACCCTGGCTGAGGCCGGTTTTGATACCGACCATGCGGTGCAACCTGTTGGCGATGAGCAGCTGTTTTCCGAAGAGCGTGATTTCTTTGCCGCCATCACCATCACCGAGCCCCAAACCAGCGACAACATTATCAACGCCGATGAAGCGACTGGCGTCATCATTCGTGGTGTGGTGGATGATGTGGAGGTAGGCCAGCCAGTCACTGTGACCCTTATCGATCAGGCGGGAAATTCACTGACGGTGACGACCGTGGTGCTGCCCGGCCTGGTGTGGGAAGCCAATTTTGGCGATGTGACCGGCAAGCTGGTGGATGGCCCGTTGCAGATTGTGGCCAACACCCAGGATCAGGCGGACAACAATGCCAGCGACACCGGACAGACTCTGCTCGATACCATCACCACCATTACCCTCGATCTAGCCGATGAGAGCGACACCGGCGCCAGCCAGATCGATGATCTGACCCGCGACAATACCCCGCTGCTGCAAGGGAAGGGGGAGCCCGGCGCCACCGTAACCCTGAGCCTTGGCGGCAGCGTGCTCACCGTCCTGACGGTGGATGCCGCCGGTAACTGGCAATATCAGTTGCCGCAAACCCTGGCCGATGGCCAGTACCAGTTTCAGGTCAATTCTGTGGATATTGCCGGCAACCGCGCCAGCGATACCCTCGTTATCAATGTCGATACCCAGGCCTTTATCGATATCGATGATCTCGATTCTACGGCCCTGTTTGGCAACAGCAGCGCCACCCTGAGCGGTTCCACCAGCAATGTGGAAGCGGGTCAGAGTGTCACCATCACTCTGGTCGACAGCAATGGCCAGCCGCTGTTGACCACCTCGGCACAGGTAGGGGCCGATGGCCGCTGGCAGGTATCAGGTCTTGATCTCTCCGGTATCAATCAATCCTTTGAAGTGCGTGCCAGTGTCACCGATCTGGCGGGCAACAGCGCCAGCGATGGGGCGCCGCTGATCGGTCAGAGCGAAACCCTGACGCTCTCCGAAGCCGGATTGGCCGGTGGCCCAATCTCCGCGACCGGCAGCCTCAATACCGGTGCCGGTCAGGATGGCAATCTGCAAGTCCAGTTCGCCGCCGATCAGAGTGCCTTGGAAGGTCTGGGGCTTGTCAGCCATGGCGCGCCTCTTGGCTACACCATCAACGGTCAGACCCTGACCGCCAGTGCCGGTGGGGCGACCGTCTTCACCCTGACCCTCAACAATGACGGCAGCTACCGCATCGTCTGGAGTCAGAGCCTGGATCACGGTCAGGACGCGTTGCGCCTGCCGTTTAACCTCGAATATCGCGATACCGACGGTGATCTGGTGAAGGCGCCGCTGGTGATCAATCTGGTGGACAGCAATCCGCCCAGCTTCGAGATCCCGGCCATTCCTCTGACTGAAGATGCCTTTACCAACGGCGCCGCCGTGGTGGGCGAGAACAGCTTTGTGGTCAAACACACCGCCGATCCTCTGCTGGTGGATTCGTTGGTGTTCAGTAATCAGAGCAACACCCTGACTACCCTCAACGGCTCGGGTCTTGCCAGCGATGGTCATCCGCTGACGTTTGAATTTGCCGATGATCGCACCTTGGTGGGTTACTACCTGGATGGCAGTGGCCAACGGGTGGAGGTGCTGCGCGCCGAATTGAAGGCTGAGCAGCAGGGCAGCGATCTGGCTGGGCGGGTGGTGGTCACCCTCACCGGCCCGCTCGATCATCAGGGCAGCGACACGCTTTCCCTCGGTTTGCAGGTAAGCGCCAACGAGATCGATGGCGACAGCACCAGTGCCAACCTGACGTTGACTGTCAATGATGGCAGTGATCCCGCATTGGGCATCGACAAGGGGGTCGCCCTGCAAGAAGGTGGCAACCAGAGCATCGATGGTCAGCTGCCGGTGACGGTGGGCAGCGATCGTCTGGTCTCCCTCAACTTTGAGGCGAGCCAACCGGCGCTGGCGGGGCTCACCAGCCAGGGCAAGGCGACGAGTTACGAGGTTCAGGACAACCAGCTGATCGTCAAGGATTGGCAGGGCAAGGCAATCCTCACCGTTACCATCGGACTGGATGGCAAATACAACGTCTCCCTGACCGGGGTGTTTGACGAGCCGGAAGCGACCAACAGCCTCAATCTTGGCCTGAAGGTACAGGGTTCAGATTTTGACGGCGACAAGAGCAATCTCGGCACCCTCAATATCACCATTACCGATGGCGCCTTGCCGCAGGTTAATCCAGTCTCCCTCTCGCTCACCGAAGATAGCAACTGGCAGCAGGGCCAGACCCTTGACGGTGATCTGACTATCACAGCGGGCAGCGATCCGCTGGCCAGCATCACCTTCGATGCCAATCAGCCGGGGCTGCAAGGGTTCACCTCGGGCAAGCAGGCCGTGACCATCACGGTGGCCGATCATCGTATCGAGGGGCGTACCCCAGATGGCAAGCTGGTGTTTGAGCTGACCCTCGGTAACGATGGCAAATACAGCTTTACCCTCCATCAACCGCTGGATCAGGGCAGTGCCGACAGCCTGCTCAAGGCGGGCTTTACCCTGCTCGACAGCGATGGTGACAAGGTTTCCTCCACTATTACCGTGGCGGTGGGTGATGGTGCCAATCCGACCATCTCCGCCGTGACCGGCACCACCATCACCGAGATGGCGCAAGGGGAGACGGCTGCCATCAGCACTATGAGTTTCTCGGTCGCGCACGGCAGCGATGCCCTTGACCCCAACTCTCTTGGTTTTGATATCGCCACCATCCAGAGCGCCCTGACCGGACTGACCAGCCATGGCAGCCCGATCAGTTTCTCCCTTGATGCCAACGGCCAGCTGGTTGGCACCACGGCAGATGGTCGCGAGATCCTGCGCGCCGAGCTGAGCCTGGTCGATAACAACGGCAACTGGAGCGTCACCGCCAAGGTCACCCTGAGCGGCGAGCTGGATCACAAGGGGAGTGAATCCCTCAACCTGCCGCTTGCCGTCACCCTGGCCGATAAGGATGGCGATCGCATCGGTACCACGCTGCCGCTCACCATTGCGGACGGCAAGGCGCCGAGTTTTATCCCGGGCACTGGTGTAACCCTGGATGAGGGAAACCTCACCGGCGGCAACAGCTTGAGTCAAACCGGTCACTTCGATGTGCAAGCCGGGTCGGATCGGGTGGTCGAGGTGGCCTTTGCCGATGCCAGCGAACAACCTGCGCTGACCGCCTTGGGTAAACCGGTGCAGTACGAGCTGGTGGATGGTGACCCGCTGATCCCGGGCAGCCAGCAGCTCAAGGGCTATGTGATGGTCGATGGCCAGCGGGTCGAGGTGTTCGAGGTCAAGCTGGTTGGCAGCCTCGATCAGGCGGGCAAGAACGGGTTTGACTATCAGGTCACCCTCCATCAGGGTCTTCATCAGGGCGCCAACGCCGTGACCGAGCTGCCCATGAAGGTGATCGTCAACGACTACGACAAGGCGGGCGGCAACAACGACAGCACCAGCGGCACCCTCAATATCCAGATTGGGGAAGGGGAGAAACCGACCCTGACCCTGACCGATGTAACCCTCAATGAAGGGCGCTTCGATGGCGCCAATTCTGCCACTGATGACCAGCAGACGAGCGGAAAGATCACCATCAAGGCCGACTCGGATCCGGTGACCGATGTGCGGCTGACCCTCTTCGGTCAGGTCATGGATACCAGCGGCAAGCCCATCACCCATAACGGCGAAACCCTGACCTGGAAAGCGGTTGGCACTGATGGTCACACCTTCCAGGCGGTGACCAGTGGCGGTCTGGTTGTGATGACGGTCTCCATCCCGACTGTCCCCGCCAGCATCGCCGCTCACACCAGCGCAGAGATAGGTTATCAGGTGACGGTGCATACCAACCTGGATCACGGGGCGGATAACAAACTCAACCTGACCTTGCCGGTAGAAGTCACCGACAGCGATGGCAGCAAAAACCAGGGCACCGCCACTGTCACGGTGACTGATGGCATCAACCCGATCATATCCGCCATTGAACCGGTTCGGGTCGAGGAGTCTGATCTCGATGCAGTGAACGGTCAGCATCCGGGGACCACACCTGCAGAGAGTGGAGAAACCGATAGTGGCAAGGTGACCATCACTGCCGGTTCGGATCGGGTTGCCTCCCTTGGGCTGGATGTGGCTGCATTCAATCAGGCCAATCACCTCATGTCGGGTGGCAAAGCGGTTACGCTGGCTCCACACAGCACCGGCTGGTATCTGGCTACGGCCGAGGGGGGCAAGCCCGTTTTCTGGGTCCACCTCGATGTTAACGGCAGTTATAGCGTCCATCTGGTAGGTCAGCTTGATCACGGTGCACAGGGCAAGGATGAGTTGACCATCGAAGTGCCACTGTTTGTCACCGATCACGATGGCGATCGCAGTCCGAACGTCAGTGTGACCGTGACGGTACAAGATGACATGCCTATCGGCACTGTGCTGGCTCATACCCTGAGCGAGGGGAGCAGTACCGTGACCGGCGATCTGCTGCCTACTGCCAATGAAGGTGCGGATGGTGCCCGCGTCGAGTCGATTACCATCAATGGCCAGACGTACGCCATCAATGGCTCTTTGATACAAGATGTGCTGAGCCCCGATGGCAAGCAGGTGATGGGAACCCTGACCATCTCTGCCGATGGCTCGTACTCCTTCAAGCCTGCGGCCGGTTTCAATCACGATGCAAGTCAGCTCAGTCAGGTGGTGACAGCCCATCTGGTCGATGGCGATGGCGATCGTGCAGACAGCACCCTGACCCTCAATCTGCAGGATGAAGCGGTGCGCTTTACCGTTAGCGCAGCCATTGGTAACGAAGATCAGGGGGCGCAAGACCCGAGGCTGGGTATCCCTATCAACATGCAGCTCGATATTGGCGATTTCGATCGCGGTGAGCATGTGGATCAGTTGCTTATCCAGACGCCTGCTAGTGCCGCCCATGGCACCTTCTATTACAACGGCGTTGCCCTCACCACCACGGCTGATGGCAAGTGGTTTATCGTGCCGCCAGCGGCCATGGTGACCAGTGATAATGTTCACTACACCACTCAGGGGGTGACCTTTGTGCCTTCAAGCAACTGGTCGAGCTGGAGCAATGGCGGTCAACCACTGCATTTCCAGGTGCAACTGCAGGTCGGCGTCACCGAAGGGGCGGCACCTGCGGCCGTAACGGGGGAGCTGGCTGTGACGGTGCGCGGCGTGGCCGACAAGCCGATGTGGGACACAGCCAACACCACTCGCCACTATGAAACCAATGAAGACAGCACGGGTATCAAGCTGGACGTCAAGGCGAGCCTGACTGATACCGACAGATCCGAGACGTTGACCTATCAGATCAAGCTGGAAGCGGGCAAGGGAACCCTGATGCTCGACGGTGTCGAGCTCAAGCCAAATAGCAGTGGCATCTACACCGTTTCGGCCGGCAACATCAACAAGGTGACTGTGGTGCCGGGCAAGGATTTCAGTGGTGACATCAAGCTGTCGGTGACGCCGATCAGCACCGAGAAGAACCCGATCGCTCAGGGTCAGGGTACGGCGCAGGGAGACAAAATTGATCTGGTGATCAACGTCAATCCGGTGGCCGATGACGCCAAGCTCACCGTGCGTGACATTCAGGGCAAGGAAGACACCCTGCTCGATCTGGGCAGCAAGATCGCCCTTGCACATCTGGGTGACAAACTCGATGGCTCCGAGCAGATGTTTGTCCGCATCAGTGGCCTGCCTGACGGTGCAACCTTGTTGCTGGGAGGTTCCTCCGTTGCACAGAACGCAGCCGGTTACTATGAGGTGCCCTACGCTCGCATCGCCGAGCTCAAACTGCAGCCCCCCAAAAACAGCAACGTCGATTTCGATCTGACCATCAAGGGGGTGGTGAAAGACACGGCGATATTGACCGATGCCAGTGGCCAGACCCACATCGTGGTGAACGAGAAGGAGACCGGCTCCCAGACCCTTCATGTGGATCTGGTGGGGGTGGTGGATCAGCCTCACTTCGAGCTTGGCAATACCGGCTGGGAGGTCGAGGGGACAGGCTATGCCACCACAGTGGGTGAGGATGGACGGGCACCGCTCAACTTTACCCTCACCTCGGGCGAGTGGGTCGATACCCCGCACGACACTTCCGAGAGCCTCAACGTGGTGCTGCAAGGGCTGCCGGAAGGGGCTCGGGTCTTTGATGCCAACGGCAAGGAGCTGACCCTTACCTTTGCCGGGCTCGATGCCAGCGGTAAACCGACCTATCAGGTCAATGTCTCCGATTTTGGCAACCTGCTTATCCAGCCGCCTCACAACAGCACGGCGGATTTGAACCTGATCGCCAAGGTGGTGGTGACCGAGAACGATGGTGATCACAAGAGCTTCGAGGTGCCGCTGCATATCAAGGTGGAACCCGAGATTGACGCCACCGACTACAGCAAGACCAGCCATGGCCTGGAAGATCAGTTCACCGTGCTGGACTGGCATCCGACCCTTACTGACGGCGCCGAGAAAGTCACGGCGCTGAGTCTCTCCGGGGTGGAGGATGGCTACCAGATCTGGCTGCGAGTCGGCAGTGTCGAGAGCCAGCTGACCGTGGTCAGTGGCAAGGTCACTCTGACTGCCGCCCAGCTCGACAGCCTGCTCAACGGGGGGCAACTGCTGGTGAAGGCGCCGGAGGATAGCGATCGGGATACCAATATCCAGAGCCATGTCACCGTGACCCAGCATGATGTGGATTCGGGCGCGGTGGCCGAGAAGGTGATCGATGGCAATCTGCATGTCGATATCCAGGCCGTGGTGGAGCCCGATGGCGTGCTGACCCAGAACGGTGGAGCTCTCGTGGGGCAGAGCGGTGCAGATATAGACCTGACTGGACGCTTCGTCTTTACCGACCTCGATCCCTCGAGCGTGGAGGAGGTCGACTATCTGGTGATCAACCTGCCGGTGTTGAACGGTGGTGCAGGCGATCAGTTCGTGGTGGTTGGCGGTATCAACAACGGTAACGGCAGCTGGATCGTGCCGGCGGGCAACCTCGGCAGCTTCAAGCTGCATGCGCCGGACGGGTTTGTCGGCAAGGTCGAACCGATCCGCATCGATGCCATGGTTATCGACCGGGGCGATGATGGCGATGCCAGCGCCCATGTCAAAGTGAGCCTGGAAACCAGTGCCGAATTTGAAAACAAGCCAGTGACGCCCAAGACGCCGGCGGCGACTGTCGATATCGACGACAACGCCGTGCTGGTGGGTAAGGAGGATATCCGGGTTGATTTTGGTCAGCAGCTCAAAGGCGTGATCCATATCGGCGCCGCCGATCAGGCCAGCGACGAGGTGACCATTGTCCTCAAGGGGTTGCCGGTGGGCGTCACCATCAGCGGGGCCGAGTACAACATCTCGACCGGTGAATACGTCATCAAGGTGCCGCCGTCACTGGCGGGCCTGGAAGGGTTGACCCTTGGCTTGCCACAGGACTTTGCCGGCTCGCTCAATATCGAAGTGAAGGTGGTGAATACCGATACCGCCAGTGGTGACATCAAGGTTGACAGCAGCACGGTTAGGGTCGATGTGGCCCCCGTGGTCGATGTGAATGGTGGTCGTGGCGAGCATCCAGAACTGACTCTGACCGTGCAGGACACCAACCATGACGGACAGCCGGACAATCTGGAAGATAGCGAGATCCACCTCGATCTCTCGGTGAAACTGGCCGATATCAGCCCCTCCATCGCGGGCGGCGGCCTCGAAACCGTGGAACAGGTCACCATCACGGTGGATGCGAAATATGGTTACTTCCTCGATGGCAGCGGCAAGCCGGTCAACACCCTGGTGGTCAACGACGTGGCTGCCCTCAAGGATTTGGTGTTTGTGCCCAAAGAGCACTTCAGCGGTCAGGTACCGCTCGACATCAAGGTCGATATCGTCGATACCGCGCTGGTCGGCGGCCAGCTAGTGACTGACAGCGGCAGCTGGAGCGGCCAGGTCGGCTTTGAGGTGAGACCGGTCAACGATCCGGCTCAGCTCTCGGTGCACAGCGTCACGGGGAGCGAAGATGGCACGGTCAACCTTGCCGGATTTGGCGCAACCCTTATCGATAACGATGGCTCGGAGCAGATCGTCGCGCTGCAGATAAAGGGGGTACCGGATGGCTTCACCCTGTCGGCTCCGGCGGTCAACAATGGTGGCGGCGTCTGGCAGATCCCGGTGGGGACCGATTTCTCCAAGCTGACCCTGATCCCGCCAGCTGATTTCAGCGGCACCGTGGATCTGTCGCTGAGCGCCTTTACCCTCGACAAGGGGCTCACCATTCCGCTCGAAACCAGTGGCAGCTTTACCGTCACCGTCAATCCGGTGGGGGATGCCCTTATCGCCGACATTCAGGGTCAGGCGAGCGGTACCGAAGGGGATGTGATTACTCTGGCTCTGGGGCTGGAGACCCGGGATACCCAGTCAACCGGCGGCAGTGCGGGTAATGTGCATGAGAACAAGCCCGAGCAGGTGCGGGTCACCATCGAAGGGGTGCCTGATGGCGCCGAGATCCGCTTGCCAAATGGCGTGGCGGGGACTGTTGTTGATCTGGGGGGCGGTCGCTGGCAGGTCACCACCGAGGGCGGCAAGCTGGGGGCTGTCGAGCTGGTGACCAATGATGCCAACGGTGCACTGGATCTCAAGATCACCGCCCAGAGCCTCGATAACGGCGCCCTTGGCCCCGAGGTCAATGGTACCATCCATGTGGATGTAAGCCCGGTCAACGATGCGCCAATCAACGTATTGCCAACGACCCCTCAGGTCGCGCAGGAAGATCAGCCTTTTGTCATCCACGGTTTGCAGGTGAAAGATGTGGATGCGGGCAACAGCCCCATCAAGATCACTCTGTCGGTGGAGCATGGCACCCTGACGTTGCCTGCTGGCAGTGGCGTGACGGTGGTCGGAAACGGCACCGGTTCGCTGGTGCTGACCGGCACGCTGACCGATCTCAATGCCTTGCTCTCTGGTGGGGTCACCTATCAGGGCAACAGTGATTTCTACGGCAATGACGCCCTGACCATGGTCACCAACGATCAGGGGAACACGGGTAGTGGCGGGGCACTTAGCGATACCGATGTGCTGCCCATCGAGGTGCAGCCGGTCAACGATGCGCCGGTCAATCAGCTGCCTGGCAGCATGACGGTCAAAGAGGATGGCTCCCTGTCGCTCTCTGGCGTCAGCGTGAAGGATGTGGATGCAGGAAGTGCGCCTGTCTCCATGGTGCTGCGGGTCGAGCATGGTGTGCTGACCTTGCTGGGTGCAACCGGTGCCGTGATGGTGCAGGGGGCGGGTACCAGCGAGATCTCCCTGGTGGGGTCGCTGGCTGATCTCAACCAGTTGCTGGCAAGCAACCTGCACTATGAACCGGCCAAAGATTTCTGGGGAGAGGATACCCTTACCGTCACTACCTCCGATCAGGGCAACACTGGTACGGGTGGCCCGCTGAGCGACACCGATCAGGTGACCATCACGGTCACTCCCGAGCCGGATATGCCGGGTCTGACGGTGGATCAGCATGCGTTCCATGCCTTGCAGGGGGCCGTTATCCCCCTTGGCATCAACGCCAGCGTGGTCAATCCGGCCACCGGCGAGCTCTCCATCCGCATCAGCGGCCTGAATGGGGCGCAGGTGCAGGACGAGCATGGTCAGAGCGTCGGTCATGCCGATGGCAATGGCGACTGGCTGATCCCGGCCGATCACTCGGTTCCGCTCTACTTCAGCGGTTTTGGCGACGGTGACCATGTGCTGGGGATCAGTGCCGAGTCGAGTGTCGGCGGCTCAACCGTCAGCACGCCCCTTGAGACCATTACGGTGCACGGCCAGAGTGGTCATGAGTTGGTCGGTTCCGATCAGGGGGATTGGCTGTTTGGCTCCTCCGGCGATGACCGTCTGCTGGGGGGCCATGGCAACGACATTCTCACCGGCGGGGCTGGCAGCGATCTCTTCGTCTGGCAGCACGGGGATGAGGGGAGTCAGGGGCAGCCCGCCATCGATACCATCACCGACTTCCATCCGGAACAGGGGGACAAGATCGATCTGGCTGATATGCTGCAAGGGGTCACTGGCAATGGTGTTGATGATCTGCTCAAGCATCTCTCAGCCTCGGTGACCACGGGGAGCAATGGCCTGAGCGATGTGAATCTCTCGGTGGCGCCAGCCGGGGATGGTCATGTGACCCAGCAGATCACCCTGAAGGATGTGGACCTGACCAGCTGGAATCTCACCAGCACCTCGTCCCACGATATCCTGCAGAGCATGCTGGAAGATCAACATAGCCTGATCATCCAGCACCCCTGATAGCGTGCGTGAAGCGTAAAAAAGAAGAGCCGGCAATTGCCGGCTCTTTGTTTATCTCTGCGTGGATTGTTTTTATGCGACCGCAAGGGCCGGGGGGATTCAGGCCAGCGCCTGGGCCAGCAGGTGGATCGGATGTTCACAGCGGAAGCTGGTGCTCATCTCGATCTGCCATTTGCAGGTCTCGCAATCGGTGATCACCAGATCGGGGGAGAGGCGGTTGATTTGATCAAACAGCCCCTCACCGATGGTCTGGCTGGTCTGATAGTTCTCCGACTTGAAGCCGTAGGTGCCGGCGATGCCGCAGCACTGGGACTCCAGCACCGTCACCTTGACTCCGGGAATGGCGCGCAGCAATTCGAGGGTGTAGATGACGCCCCCCATCTTCTCCATGTGGCAGGGGGTGTGGTAGGCGATGTGCAGATTGAGCGGCTTCATCGCCGGTTTGTTGCCCTTGTAGAACTCGTTCCACAGGAAGCGGGTCACCAGCGAGATGCGATCCCGCACCTTGTGGTTGTCCTGCTCCAGCAGGTGGGGGTATTCATCGCGCAGGGTAAAGCCGCAGGTGGAGGAGGTAGCCAGCAGCGGCATCTCGTTCCCCAGCAGGGAATTCTCCATCTGCTTGATATTGAAGGCCGCCTGCTGCTTGGCCTTGTCCATAAAGCCGTTGGCAATCAGTGGCACGCCGCAGCACTTCTCCCGCTCCAGCAGCTGCACGCCGATGTTCATTGCGTTGAGCACCTGTACCAGCTCCTTGCCAAGCTGCGGGTGGTTGTAGTTGACATAGCAGCCGTGGAAGTAGGCGATCTGCCGGGCAAAGCGGGCCTGAGATTCTTTTTGCTTCTTGTACCAGCCGCGGAAGGTGCCCTGGGAGTATTTGGGCAGGTCGCGGTGGGATGAGACCCCCAGCGCCTTGTCCAGCACCAGCTTCATCGGCTTGAGGCCGGTGGTGAAGTTGACTACCGGGGCCATCAGGGTAGACATGCTGCCCATCAGATCGGTGTGGGAGAGCACGAACTCGCGGATCCCCGGTTTGAAACCGCTGTACTGATACTTGGCCTTGGCAATGATGTCACCGATGCGCACCCCGCTCGGGCAGGCCACTTCACAGCGTTTGCAGTTGGTGCAGTGCTTGAGGGCGCTGTCAAAGAGCTCCGGGCTTTTGATCCGCAGCCGCTCGCCATCCGGGCCCGCCTGTTTCGGGCCGGGGTAGGCGGGGTTGGCCTTGGCCACGGGGCAGTAGGCGGTACAGACGGTGCATTTGATGCACTGATCGAAAGTTTGGTTGGCGTGATCCAGTAGCATGTCAGTTCTCCTCCCGGCGATGATGAAGACACGGGATATGGGACGTAGTAATCATTGGGCCGCGCCCAGAATATGGCCGGCAGCCTGCCAGCCGGTGGCAACCGCAACACCGGAGCCGGAACCTTCACGAATTGGGTCGTAATGGGCCAAGACACTGCCTGCGCCATAGAGGTTGGTGAGCGGCTTGCCGCCACGCAGCACTCTGAGCTTGTCGTCGGTCTTGACCCCGAAGCCCATGAAGGGGTGGTGATCGAACAGGCGGCGACCGGCCCAGGCATCGCGCTCCTCCAGACTCAACACATCGGCATCGAAGATGGGTTCGCGAATGCCACGCAGACGGGACTCCAGCCCGCGGCTGAAGAAGCTGCCGGAGGCAAGCACGAAGTTGTCTGCCTCGAACAGCTGATCATCGCCATTCTGCGTATGTACGCCGACCACCCGGTCACCTTCGTAACGGGCGCCCAGCACCCGCTCGCTGGTGAGGAAGGTGCCGCCAAGGGCCATAAAGCGGCGCTTGAGCGCCTCCTGCATCCGCATACCTATCAGAGACGGCGGCATGGTGGCCACCTCCTTGATGGTGCAGCCGGTGCGCTGTTCCAGCTCCGCCAGACGCGGGCCAACCAGCCCCAGCGACAGGCAGGCGGGCAGCACGATATGGCGGCAGCCGGGTACGCCGCTCTCCTGCACCATGCGGCTGATCTCGCGTGCCAGATCGGCCACCAGATGATGCTTGTCACACAGGCGCGCGATGTCGGCTGAGCGAAACTCGTGGGGATTGCGGCTGAATTCCGCCAGCTGGGGCAGGCGGATTTCGCCGGTCAGAATGCGGCAGTGGGCAAAGCGCGGATGGGTCGCCAGATTGGCCGCCGCCAGTGCCGGATGAAAGTCGCGAAAGCCTTCGAGGGTAGCCAGCAGTAGCACGTCCGGGATCGGTGCATCGGTGACGCAGGCGCAAGTATCGGGGGAGAGCCAGGTACGCTTGAGGGTGCCGATGGGGGTCAGGCGCTGGTGATTGGTGTCATGGCGCACCAGCGGCAGCCCCTGCTCAGCACAGTGGCGCTGCAGATCGGCCAGACTTGCCTCGATATTTTGCATCCCCACCTTGCTGTAGGGGTGATCCGGATGGGCTGCCATAAAAGCTGGCAGGGCTGCGCGGGGATCCCCCTCGCTTTCGAGCAGATCGACCGAGCCGGAGGAGAAGTGCAGGGCACTCTGGCCGGAGGCCATCAGCAGGGTCTTCTGTCCTGCCTCCACCAGCCGCAGAGCAGCCGAGAGGCCCGCCATGCCACCGCCGATAACGATATTGTCAAACTTCATGACGGCTCTCCTTGTGAGTGGTCTCGCTGGTTGGGTCGCGTGGGGTATCGGCAACCAGCTGCGGCGTCGTCCATTCCCCCAGGCCAAACAGCCCTTCGTAGATCCAGTAGGTGAACTCGGCCTCGCGCAGGGCATCGCCCCACAGAACGGGGCGGGTTCCCTTGTAACGCTCCTCAAGGAACTGACGCAGCATGACACAGGCCTGACGACCGTCAGCCTTGCCATACTCCTGCATCAGACCGGCGGCGCGGTAGGCGCACAGCTCCCCCTGACAGGGCCCCATCCCCAGACGGGTGCGGCGGCGCAGGTCGATGAGGTTGTCCACATCCAGCTCGCGCAGGGCGTATTCGATTTCGCCTGCGGTGACCATTTCGCACTCGCAGATCAGGGCGTTGGCCTTGGGATTGTCACGGAAGAAGGCGATGACCCGCTCGCCGTGGCGGTATTGGGCTGAGCCTTCGACCGGCACCGAGAGGCCGGGGGCGGAGACCTTTTCCGGATCCCGCGAGCCGGGCAGGCTCAGTTCAGCGGTCTGGCAGGGCTTGCTGTTGCCGAGTTTCTTGGCCAGCAGATCGGTGGCCCACTCCGCCATCAGGCGGTAGGTCATCAGCTTGCCGCCGGTGATGGTGTTGAAGCCCTTGAGACCATCCCGCTCGGCGTGATCGAGCAGCACGATACCGCGGCTGATGTTGCGGCCGGTGTCGTTACCGTCCACCGCTACCAGCGGGCGCACCCCGGCGTAGGCGCGCAGCAGGCGGGTGCGCGCCATGATGGGAGCGAGCTTGATCCCCTCGCGCAGCAACACTTCGACCTCTTCGGGTTCGACGGTGAGCTGGTCAATCTTGTTGTAATCGATGCGACTGGAGGTGGTACCGATGAGGGAGATGGTATCGCCCGGCACCAGAATGTCCGCATCCGCCGGTTTGCGGGCGCGGTTGAGCACCAACTGGTTGATGCGGTAATCCATGATGAGCAGGGAGCCCTTGGCCGGGAACATGCGGATGCCGAGATCGGCGTATTCGCAAATTTGCTGGCCCCAGATGCCAGCGGCGTTGATCACCTCCTGACACTCCACCTCGAACGCTTCGCCGGTGCGGGTGTTGATGGCCTTGACCCCGTGCACCCGATCTTGCGTGCGCAAGAGTCCCAGTACCTTGCAGTGGGTGAAAATGCGGGCGCCGTGCTCTTTCGCGTCCAGCACGTTGGCTGCGGCGAGGCGGAACGGGTCGACCGTACCGTCCGGTACATGGATGGCGCCGATCATCGCCGGGTTGGCGTTGGGCTCCATGCGCAGGGCTTCACCGGGATCGAGCTGGCGGGTTTCGATACCGGCCAGGGCGCAGGCATCCATAAAGGTGCGTTGGAAATTGATGTCATCTTCCGGCAGGGTGAGGAAGAGGCCGCCCGTGTCCTCGACACAGTGGCTGGCAATCCGCTTGAGGATGCGGTTTTCCTGGATGCATTCGCGGGCGGACTCCTGATCCGTCACCGCGTAGCGGGCACCGGAGTGGAGCAGGCCGTGGTTGCGGCCGGTGGTGCCGGCGGCGATATCATCGCGCTCGAGCAGGATGCAGTCGATGCCGCGCAGTGCGCAATCGCGCATGATGCCGGCCCCTGTGGCACCGCCGCCTATGATGACGACTTGTGTAGTTATTCTTTTCATTGTTGCCCGTCTCATCTCTTCCAGATGAGGCCAGTGTGGCCTACTTCTGAGTGGAAATGTTTGATATGGGCCAAATTTGCGCTCGCAAACGCTCATTTGCTCGCGCGTTAATGAGCATTATGTGACATTTGTCACGCTTGTTATCGCATCGGTTGATGGGCTGGTGGCGAATGGCAGACACAAAAAAGGGGCATCGGATGCCCCTTGTCACTGTTTGACGAGTCTGGAGGGGGTGTGATGCGTCAGGCGCAGCACTTCTTGTGCTTTTTGCCGCTGCCACAGGGGCAGGGATCGTTGCGTCCCGCCTTGAGGGGGGCCGGATCCTGCTCCCCCTCGGTGTAGACCCAGCGCCCCTGATAACGCACGAAGCGAGAACGCTCATGGAGGCAGTGACGCTCATCCCCCTCCAGAAACCAGGCTTTGAACTCCACCATCCCGGTTTCATCCTCCGGGCCGCCCTGGCTGGCGATGATCTCGAGACCATCCCAGCGGGTGTCGATGCGTGAAAGCTCTTCGGCGGTGAGACCGCCAAGGTGAGCCGGGTGCCAGCTATGGACCAGATACTCTCCCAGACCGAGCACAAAAGCGCTGTAGCGAGAGCGCATCAGCTGCTCCGGGGTGTCAGCCACTGCGCCACTGTGACGTGAGCCACAGCACAATTCGAGAGAAAGGGTTGAGCCGCAAGGACAAAGATTCATGATTTTCACGTTCTGGCCGATTTGTTTAAGGGAATTGTAACGAAAGCTGGGCTCGCCCTGCCAGCACCTATACTGATGAGTAAGCAAGGAATTCCAATAAAAACAGCTGCAAGGATGTGAAAGATGACGCTAAAGCAGAAAATCCTGTTACTGGGTGCAGTCCCCGTACTGTTGATGGCCCTGGTGGTCAATCTCAGTAACTACATGGTCTCCAAGCGCGATCTGGAGTCTGATCTGGTGGTGGCGAGGGAAAATGCCATCAAGGAGCGTAAAGCGCTGCTCAGCAGTTACATCATGATGGCCAAAACCGCTGTCGATGCCGTGTATTCTCTGCCGGATTCTCCGGAAAATCGTCAAAAGGTCAAAGAGTTGCTCAGGCCGCTGCGTTACAGCAGTGACGGCTACTTTTTTGTCTATGACTTCGAAGGCAACACCATACTGCTGCCGGTGCGTACCGAGCTGGAGGGGAAAAACCGCTGGAACGACAAGGATGCCAAGGGCAAGTTGTTGATCCAGGAGATCCTCAAGTCGGCCCGTCAGGGGGATGGTTTTACCGAATACTGGACGGCCAAGCCCTCCATCGGTCGCGATGCTCCCAAACTGGCCTTTACTCTGGTGTTGGACAAATACCAGTGGGCCATTGGCACCGGTTTTTATATCGATGATATCGACAACGAGCTGGCGGCCTTGCGGGCGGAGCGCGAGAGCAACATGCATGCCTCGTTGCAGAGCAGTGTGCTGGTGATCCTGCTGATCCTGGGTATCACCCTGGTGGCAACCGTCATTGTGGGCAACCGGGTCACCAAGCCGCTGGCGGATGCGGTGCTGGCATTGAACGATATTGCCAACGGCGACGGGGATCTGACCCAGCGTCTCAAGGTGCAGAGTCAGGACGAGATTGGCCAGCTGGCCAGCGCCTTCAACCGCTTTGTCGAGCGGATCCAGTCGGTGGTGAGTCAGGTGGGCGAGACCAGCAATCACCTCTTCAGCGCGGTCGACAAGTTGCACCATCTTAGCGAGCACTATGACCATCAGATGCAGGGTCACAGTCGCGAGACCGATCAGGTGGTCACAGCGGTGACCGAAATGAGCTCCACCGCGCAGGAGGTGGCGGCCAGTGCCTCCAATGCCGCGACGGCAACCAGCGATGCGGCCCGTGAATCGGACGCCGCTCGAGGGGTGGTGAGCGGGGCCATCAACAGTATCAACCGGTTGGTGGGGGAGGTGCATACCGCCTCCGGCGTTATCGAGCAATTGGCGCAAGAGACCGCCAAGATTGGCTCGGTGGTGGAGGTCATTCGCGGCATTGCCGAACAGACCAACCTGCTAGCGCTGAACGCCGCCATCGAGGCGGCCCGCGCCGGTGAGCAGGGACGCGGCTTTGCGGTGGTAGCGGACGAGGTGCGTTCGCTGGCCGGTCGTACCCAACAGAGCACCAAGGAGATCAACGAGATGCTGCAACGTCTGCAAGGCGGGGTGAAGCAGGCGGTGGAGGTGATGCAGGCGAGCGAGGATCGCAGCCAGGAGACGGTGCAGGAGGCGAGCCATATCGCCAGCTCCCTCGACAGCATGGTGATGGCGGTCAGTACCATCAACGACATGAACATCCAGATCGCCACCGCCGCCGAGGAGCAACACGCGGTCTCCGAGGAGATCAACAAGAACCTGGTGGCCATTCAGCAGATTGTCAGCGAGCTGACCAGCGCGGCGGTGGAATCCAACAGCACCACCCGCGATCTGGCCAGTACCGGTGACAAATTGCGCAAACTGGTATCGCAATTCCGTTATTGATCTTGCAATGGTCCGTGACGGCAACCACAAGATGCGGCCTGACCCCCGGTTCAGGCCGCACTTTATTTGGGGATTGACCAATAATGTGTGAAAATTGCCAGCCTCTTTTTTTCAGCCTTTGCCCCATACCCTATGAATGAGATCGTGAAAGGTAGTATCGATTTGATCCGGCAGCTCAACTACGGCCTGGTCTATGCCAGCCTGGAAGAGCACAAGGAGCTGTCGCGCACCGATCTCTCCCGCCTGACCGGCCTCTCGCCTGCCAGTATCACCAAGATCACCAGGGAACTGCTCGATGGGGGTCTGGTGGTCACCTGTGGTGAAAGTTCGGTGGGGCGCGGCCGTCGTCAGACTTTGCTGCGCATCAACGAGCGCCGCTTCCAGTTTCTCTCCATGCGCCTGGGGCGGGGCTATGTGGACATGGCGCTGTTTGACTTCTCCGGTCGCTCGCTGGCCCGCCAGCGCCACCTCTTTACCGAGGAGGAGCGCGCCGATCTGCTGGACAGTCTGGTGCACGCCATCAAGGTGTTTTTGCCGAGAAAGTCCCTCAGTCTGGCCTGTATCGCCCTCTGTTTGCCGGGTCAGGTAGAGCGCCACTCCGGCATGGTCAAGCACTTCCCCTTCTACGATCTGCGCAACTGGCCCCTTGGCCCGACTCTGCAACAGGCTTTCTCGGTACCTGTGCTGGTGAGCGGTGACGTGCGCACCTGGATCCAGGCCGAGCGGGAGTGGGGGGCCGCCAAAAATTGCGCCGATGCGGTGCTGGTGTTTGTCCACAACGACATCGGTGTCGGCATGGTGGTAAACGGCCAGCTCATCGAGAGCGAGAATGCGCTGCTCGGGGATCTCAGCCACCTGCAGCTCGAGCCCTATGGCCAACGCTGCTACTGCGGCGGTTTTGGCTGCGCCTGCACCCTGGTGACCAATCAGGCGCTGGAGGCGCAATACCGGGATCTGCGCGAACGGATGCAGGAGCACGACTTGCCCGAGAGCGTCACCATCCGCGAGCTGTGCGAGCTGGCGCTTGCAGGCAACAGCCTTTGTCAGGATATTCTCCATCAGGCGGCAGGTCGCCTCTCCAAGGTGCTCTCCAATCTCATCTGCCTGCTCAATCCGGGCAAGCTGCTGCTCGGGGGCGAGATCACCCGTGCCGATCGGCTGCTGTTCCCCATGTTGCACCAGTCGCTGGCCAGCCAGTTGCCCGCCGAATATCTGGTGCGGCTGCAGATTGAATCCACCCACTTCTACGAAGATCCCACCAAGCCCACTTCGGTGCAGGTGCACAAGGCACTGCGCGATGGCAGCCTGTTGCTGGAGCTGCTGCGCAGCTGTCAGGAGTCGTAAGGCAATAGGAGTTGGCACTGCGTTTGGCGAAAGGGGCAGGGATTGCTGTTCCGCCAGCGCGTAACTCGGTACAATCTTGCGCTTTTCCGGCAGCCTCCTGTTATCGTGCCCTGTGGCGCCATGACATGTTGGTATGTATTGCTGCCGTTCCTGTTTTGACTCCAGTTGTGAACCTAGATGAAGCCTGTTCCTGATCACGCCGTCAACCGCCTGCGGGCCTGGCGCAAGAGTATCTCTACCCGACCGTTTCTTGCCCGTGGCGGCACCCTGGCCCGCTGTCCGGCCTGTCAGCTGCGCGAGGATTGGTGTGCCTGCGAGTGGCGCCCCGAGCTCAAAGCGGAGGCCGGTTTCTGCCTGCTGATGTATGACAGCGAGCCGATGAAGCCCTCCAACACCGGTCGCCTGATCGCCGATGTGTTGCCGGATACCACCTGGGCGTTTCTCTGGTCACGTACCCAGCCCCATCCCGAGTTGCTGGCCCTGCTGGCCGATCCCGCCTGGCAGCCCTATGTGGTCTTTCCCGCTTGCGAGAAGGAGCCTGCCCGCCTGACCGGCGAGGTGACGCTGGCGCCCGGCAAGAAGCCGCTATTTATCCTGCTCGACGGCACCTGGCCGGAGGCGCGCAAGATGTTCAACAAGAGCCCCTACCTGGACGGTTTTCCGGTGCTCGCCATCAAACCCGATGCGCTCTCCACCTACGGCATGCGGGTGGCCAACTGCGATGAGCACCTCTGCACCGCCGAAGTGGCGGCCTGCGTGCTGGAAGTGGCGGGGGAGCTCAAGGCGGGGCAGGCACTGCAGCACTGGTTCAACTTGTTCAGCAGCCGCTACATGGCCGGTCGGGTCAGCCGTTTCCCCAGTGCCGATGAGGATCATCTCTGTGAGGCGCTGGCGGCCATCAAGGAAGCGAACGTCGCTTCACCGACTTGCTAACGGGCCCTCTGAGCTCAAATAAATGAAAATCAGGAATCAATTGGCTGCCACTGTTTCGTTAGATTCATGGGCAGTGGCCCGTTAGGATAGCGGACAGCCTGTGCAGCCCCCCGCACAACGTCGTTTTGGTTATCTCCGGTTGCTCGACCCTTCGGGCAACCCACTCTCGTGAGGTCTATGGATGGAATTGGAACTGGTTACTCTGTTTGCCCTGTTCGGTGTAGCGCTTGTCGCCGGCTTTATCGATGCCATCGCCGGTGGCGGCGGCCTGTTGACGGTGCCTGCACTGCTGGCCACCGGTATGCCGCCCGCGCTGGTGCTTGGCACCAACAAGCTGCAGAGCAGTTTTGGCTCCTTCTCCGCCACCTGGTTCTATGCCCGCAAGGGGCTGCTGGAGTGGGCCATGATCTGGCCAGCGGTGATCTGCACCTTTATCGGTGCGGCTATCGGCACGCTGGCGGTGCAGACCATAGACGCGGCCATTCTCGAGCGCCTGCTCCCTTTCCTGCTGATGGCCTTTGCCTGCTACTTCTACTTCTCGCCGCGGGTAAGCGATGCCGAGAGCTCCCGCCGTCTGACTCCCATGCTGTTTGCGCTGCTGGTGGGGGGCGGTGTCGGCTTTTATGACGGGTTTTTCGGGCCGGGCACAGGTTCGTTTTTTGCCATTGGTTTCGTGGCGCTGGCTGGCTTTGGCATGGCGCGCGCCACCGCCCATACCAAGCTGCTCAACTTCACCTCGAATATCGCTTCCCTGCTGTTCTTTGCGCTCGGTGGCAAGGTGGTGTGGAGTGTCGGTTTTTGCATGGCGCTGGGGCAGTTCATTGGGGCCCGCTTCGGCTCCAAGATGGTGCTGAAAAAAGGGGTGAAGCTTATCAAGCCGCTGCTGGTGACCGTCTCCTTGCTGATGTCTGCCAAGCTGGTGTGGAGCCAGTATCCGGAGCTGTTTGCCTGGATCTGAGCCGCGGCGAGTGTGCGATAAATCGGATGTTTACGGGGCCCAAGGGTCCCGTTGTCATATCTGGTGTTTTACATGGCTAGCGCGGTGTGACGCTGCGGTGGCGAAAGTGTTGGTGCAGGGCGCTCACCAGCCTGGCGATCCGCTCGCGCTTTAGGCTGTTTGGTCGGTAGACCAGATACAGGGGGCGGCCCAGTCCGGGCAGTGGGCGGGCCATCTCCCCCTGTTCTCCCACCAGCCCCAGCAGGCCAGCGGGGAGCAGTACAGGCCCAATGCCTGCCTTGGCGAGTTCGATGAGCGCCAGATAGGAGTCGAGCTCCATGGCGGGCTCCAGCCCCAAATCAGCCAGCGGTTCGCGCAGGTAGCGGTTGGAGGGGTTCTCCAGATCCATGGTGAGGATCTTGCGCCTGCTTTCTGTGTTGGCTGGTGGCAGGCTCGGCTGCGCCTCGCCCACCAGATAGAAGGGCTCCTCAAGCAGCAGGTCGGCGCCGAGGCCATGGCCGGGCGGGAGCCGACCGGCGCAGATGCCGAGCAGGGCATCACCGCTGCGCACCCGCGCCAGAATGACCGGCGTGTGGTGGGTAGAGAGGGCAAGGTGGGGATCGCGCTCCAGATAGTCGCGCATAAAGTGGGCGAGATAACCGGCCAGTAGGGTTTCGGAGCAGGCGATGGGGAGGGGACTCTGATCCGCCAGATCCTGGCTATCGGCCAGCACTCCTTTCATCTCTGCCAGACTCGGGGCCACTCGCTCAAGCAGCTCCTTTGCCTGCGGGGTGAGGCGGATCTGGCGCCCCTCCGGCTCGATCAGCTTCTTGCCAAGGCGCTGCTCCAGCTGGGCAATTCGCTTGCTCACCGCCGACTGGCTGATATAGAGGCGACTGGCCACCTTGGCCATGGTCCCTTCACTCGCCAGCAGGCTCAGCGTCTCCAGCCCTTCCAGTAACATCTCGCCCCCTTGTTTATCGCCATCAGGATCGTCACAGATTGATCAGCGCTACCTTAGGGGCTGACTGGCTCAGGAGCAAGGGTCGTTTGCTGCCTTGGCCGGTCGAATGCGCCACTCGCTTAAGGGCGGCGCGAAGATCACCAGATTGCCGATGAGGCTGATCACCACTCCGGCCACCGAGACCGGCTGCCAGACAAAGCCTTCATAAAAGGTGGAGAGGGTAAGCGCCACCAGCGGAAAGAGCACGGTGGCGTAGGAGGCCTTGCTGGCCCCGATGCGCCCCACCAGCGTCAGGTAGGCGGTAAAAGCGATCACCGAGCCAAACAGGGCGAGGTAGACCATGGCCGCCAGATAGTGGCCATCGGTCGGCACCACCAGTTGCTGCCCGAGCAATGTGACCCAGCCCAGCAGCAGCACCACGCCGTAAACCATGCCCCAGGGCACCAGTTGCAGTACGTGGTAGCCATGGCGCTGGCCCCGGGCAGAGACCAGATTGCCCAGCGAAAAGCAGAGGGTGCCGCCGCAGGCGAGCAGCAACCCCTTCCAGCCGTTTGCACCCAGTTGCGCATCCGCCAGCACCGGCCAGAACAGTAACAGGGTGCCAAAGAGTCCCAGCAAGGAGCCTTGCAACCAGCGCAGACTCGGTCGTTTGCCCTCGAACAGCCAGAGGTTGAGGCCGTTGAAGATGCTGGCACTGGCGAAGATCACCGCCGACATGCCGCTCGGGATATAGCGGGTGGCGTGGTAGAAGCAGAGAAAGTTGGTGGAAAAGAGCAGGGCACCGAGCAGTGCGGCGTAACGCTGGCCGTGCCAGGGGAGGCGTGGAAAGCGGCCGCTGGCGGTAAGCAGGGCAAACAGTGCCACCGCCGCCAGCAGGAAGCGGTAGAGCACCGACACCTCGATGGGGATGGGACCAAGTTGCCAGGCGATGGCAATCCAGGTGCTGCCCCAGATAAGCACGGTGGCAAGATAGAGCATCAGGTTCATCACAGTTCCGGTGAGTCAGGGAGAGATTACCCACTATGGGGCGAGCCCTGATGGCTGGATTGCACCATCTTGCGGTTTTTCATCGCCTTGCGCTGTCATCTGCGGGCGCGGTCGGTAAGATGGATGGCAGCGGCATAACACGTACACCGGAACAGGCGGCAGGGGCGAATGAAAACAGCAGGGGTATTTGATGCACTGGTCAGCACCGGCGCCCGGCTGGAGGACGCTTGCTGGCTCGAACCCGGGCTTGGCGTAGCCAGTTGGCGCAATTGCTATGACCAGACCCGCTATCACAAGCCGGGCCACCACACCCTGAGCGTCTATCTGCAAGGAGGCGAGCAGACCGAGCGACTCGATGGGCCGGGTGGCCACGGCGGCACCGGCAAGGTGTGCATCATGCCGGATCACCACAGATCCGAGTGGCTGGTGCGCGAAGAGTTTCGCTTCTTTCATCTCTACTTCACCCCGGCTCACCTCACCCGTATCGCCGAGGAGGTGTGTGACAAGGAGGGGCGCCACCTGCAACTGGTGGACAAGACCTTTATCGACGATCCGCAGGCGGCCGGACTGGTGCAGCGCCAGTTGATGCAACTGCAGTGGCAGCATGGGGTCGATCGGCTGGCGCTTTCCCACGGCGCCTGGATGTTGATCCTCCACGCCTACCGCCACCACACCGAGGAGGCTCCCGGTCTGCCGCCTCTACGCGGCGGGCTGGCGCCCGTGGTGATCAAGCGGGTGCAGGAGTATCTGCAGGCCCATCTGGCCGATTCGGTCACGCTGGCAGAGCTGGCCCAGCAGGCGGGGCTGAGCGAGTATCACTTTGCCCGCATGTTCGGCCAGAGTCTCGGCTGCCCGCCCCACCGCTATCTGCTGGGGCTGCGGCTCAAACGGGCCAAGCAGCTGTTGGCCGGCCCCGAGCCGCTGGCCAGTATCGCCAGTCTGTGTGGCTTCTCTTCCCAGGCCCATTTCGGCAATCGTTTTCGCGAGGCGTTTGGTTTGACGCCGGGGCAGTGGCGGGCACAATTGTCATCTTCCCGTCACAGATAACCCTGAGACTTTGGGCAAAAGAGGTGTACTCTTTACCACTTATCCATTGAAAGGAATGCCCATTGAATTATCGCAAACGTCAAATCCGTACCCGTCATCTCTGGTTCAGCCACTGGAATGCCCCGCAAGATCGCACCGCTGTCGTTACCCCTCCCGAACCTGCAGTGCCTCACAGTTCACGTTGAAAAAGCCCCGCCTGCGATAGGATTTTTCCGGTAACTTTGCCACTATTGCCCCATCACAATGATGTGGACATGGCTGGATGTTTCTGGAACGTATTGAAGTCAAAGGTTTTCGCGGTATAAATCGCCTGTCGCTCGGGCTGGATCAGACCACAGTGCTGATCGGCGAGAATACCTGGGGTAAATCGAGCCTGCTGCGCGCCCTCTGGTGTCTGCTGGGGCAGGATGCCGAGCCCTATCAGTTCACCGCCGAGGATTTTCACCAACCGGAAGATCCCGAATTGGCCCCGGCGCGCCACTTGCAACTGGTGCTCACCTTCAGTGAGCACAGACCCCAGATGTGTCAGCACTCCCGTCGGCTGGCCCGTCTTTGCCCCTCCTGGGTGCTGCACAAGGACAAATTCCACCGCATTCACTATCGCGCCAGCGCCGAGCTGCAGGCGGATGGCTCTGTGCTCACCATTCACGACTTTCTCGACGGGGTAGGCAAGAGCCTGCCCATCACCAACACCCACGAGCTGGTCTGCATGCTCATCACCATGAACCCGGTGTTCCGGCTGCGGGACGCTCGTACCGCTCGCAACGGGGTGGAGACATTGCAGTGGGGTGATCTCTCCGAGCATCGCCTGAGCGAACTGGCGGACAAGCTGATCGACGAACCCCAGCGGATCGGCGAGCCGGAGCTCAAAGAGGCGTTGCAGGCGGTGCGCCAGCTGATGGAACACTACTTCAACGCCCTGGCCCCCATCAAGAACAAGCCGCGCAGTCAGCGCGACATCATCAATCGCCCCATGACATTGCGCAATCCTGGCAACCTGCATACTCTGCTGCGCCGCGCCGATAACCGTGCGCTGCAGCTGGCGATGGCGGGGATGGCGGCTACCTTGTTGCAGGCGCGGGGCAACCGCGAGCTGGAGGAGGGGGCCCGTCCCATCATGATACTGGAGGACCCGGAGAGCCGGCTGCACCCGACCATGCTGGCGCTGGCGTGGGGGCTGCTGGAACAACTGCCGGGCCAGAAGCTGCTCACCACCAACTCGGGGGACTTGCTCTCTTCCCTGCCGCTCAATCAGGTGCGGCGGCTGGTGCGCCGTCAGCAGGATATCCTCTGTCACCAGCTGGGGGGCGAGCGCTACAGCAGTGACGATCTGCGCAAGATCGCCTTCCACGTGCGGATCAACCGCCCCATGTCGCTGTTTGCCCGTTGCTGGCTGCTGGTGGAGGGGGAGACCGAGATCTGGCTGCTCTCCGAGCTGGCCCAGATCTGCGGTTACAGTTTGCGGGCCGAAGGGGTGCGGATCATCGAGTTTGCCCAGTGCGGCCAGTCGCCGCTCATCAAGGTGGCGCGGGACTTTGGCATCGAGTGGCACCTGCTGACCGATGGCGACGAGGCGGGGCTCAAGTATGCCACCTCGGCCCGGGGTCAGCTCAAGGGCGAGCGGGAGCGGGACCGACTAACCCAGCTCCCTGCCGCCGACATCGAGCACTACCTCTATCACAACGGTTTTGAAGCTGTGTTTCGTCGCGAGGCCGGGGTGGGCGGGCGCGCCATGTGGAGCGCCAGTCACATCATCAACAAGGCGATCCATCACCGCAGCAAGCCGGGAATGGCGCTGGCGGTGGTGGAAGAGGCGGAGCGGCTCGGCGCCGAGCATATTCCGCCGGTGATCCGCCAGATGTTTGCCCGGGTGGTGGCGCTGGCCCGCGGTCAGGGCTAAATCCAGCGCCGTATTCCGTCCCTATGGACATGGCTGCCAGCAGGGCACCCTTCAAGGTTGGCCCTGGTGGCGCAAATTGCCCATGATTGTTTGCCCGCGATTGTTTGTCGCGATTGGGGATAGCCGCCGGTTTGGGTATACTCGCCCCTCTCTGGCGCCCCGGTGGCGCACCTCGAATCTTTACTGCTGGAGGCGTCGTGTTCGTCCAACTCCCTTTTTGGCTCTTTCCCCTCACCGGATTGATGGCGCTTGGCGCCCTGATCGCCCTTGGTATCGTGCTGTGGCGCGGTGATATCTGCCCTGGCCAGCGCTCGCGCATCAGTCAGCAGCTCTTCTCCATCTGGGTCATTACCGCGCTCTCCCTGATGCTGGCGGTCGAGGCCAAGGCGGCCAGTTGGCTCATCTGGAGTGGTGGTGTAGCACTGGTGCTCGGAGTCGGCTTGTCACTGGCCCAATCACGGCTGGAGGGCAAGCGTTCAGTCCCCTCGACACTGCTCTGGCTACCGGCGTTGCCGCTCGCTCTCTATGGCATCGGGCTGCTGCAACTGCAGGGCTGGGTGAGCGGTCTGCTGCAGATGGCGATGCTGGGGGCGGCCTTTGCTCACCTGATGCTGCTGCGGGCCCGTCATCGTCTCAAGGCATTCAACACCCTGTTGCCACTGGCCGGTCTGGTGGGGGCGATGGCCAGCCTTGTCTGGCTGGCAGTGCTGGTGGGCTGGCAAGGGGGTGAGGCCAATCTCGATGCCCTGATCCCGGCGGTGGTGACCCAGGCAGCGCTGCTGGTGGCCTCTCTGCTGCTCTGGTTCAGCCCGCTCTACTTGCAGCGTGATACCGCGCCAGTGGTGGTCTCTACCTCCCTGTGTGGCCTGCTGATCGCCCAGATTGCCGCTACCAGCGTGTTGCACCAGCTGATCTGACACTGGTGCTGAAAAGAGAAAGCCCCGAGCCAACACTCGGGGCTTTTGCATATCTGGCTTGCAGGTATCGCTGCTATCAATTCACAGCAATCGATCAATAGAAATCGTCGGCCCCGCAGATAAAGAGGCAACTGCTGCGCGGCTGGGCGAGATACTCCCGGGTCAGCCCCTCCAGCGGCATGCCGAAGGTGCAGATATCCTGCGGCGAGGGGAGGGCGGTATCGAGGATCCGTCGCCAGTAGCCGCCGACCCCCTTTGGCGGGCTCGGCAGGTTGAAGGTGAGGGGCTCCCAGTAGGCGTTGAACAGCACATAGAGCGCCAGCTTGGTTTCGCTCGACAGCGCCGACATGGCGATTGCGTGGGAGTGGGAGCTGAAATCCGGTTGCCCGGCGTTGACCCCGTGCCAGCAGATCTCGCTGTGGCGCAGGATCTCGGTGAGCGACAGCGGCATGCTCTCCTGCTCCGGGCGCTGGAACAGGTGTTTGCGGTACTGGATCAGCTCCTTCATAAAGCGGAACATCTCCTGACTGCGGGCATTGGGCAGCCAGTTCATCCAGCAGGTGGCATTGTCCTGGCAGTAGCCGTTGTTGTTGCCCCGCTGGGTGCGCAGCAGCTCGTCTCCCATCAGCAGCATGGGGGAGCCCACCGAGAGCAGGGTTGCCACCATCATGTTTTTGGCCTGACGTATCCGCAGGGCGTTGATCTGAGGATCTTCCGTCACCCCTTCGTGGCCGTGGTTCCAACTGAAGTTGTGATCGCAGCCGTCACGGTTCTCCTCCCCGTTGGCCTCGTTGTGCTTGCTGTTGTAACTGGCCCAGTCCCACAGAGTAAAACCGTCGTGACAGGTGACGAAGTTGATACTCTTCTCGGGATCGGCGTGGTGATAGTGGTAGATGTCGGGGCTGCCGCACAGCCGCTCGACAAAGGCGGTGACGCTGTTGTCATCCCCGCGCAGGAAGCGGCGCACATCATCCCGAAACTGGCCGTTCCACTCACGCCAGCGGGCGCCGGCCAGTGACCCCACCTGATAGAGTCCCCCCGCGTCCCAGGCTTCGGCAATCAGCTTGATGTCGGCGATGTTGGGGTCGGTATCTATGGTGCGCAAGGTTGGCGCATTGGCCTGCGGCTGACCCGATTCATCCCGTGACAGAATGGCGGCCAGATCAAACCGAAAGCCATCGACGTGCATCTCCTGACGCCAGAAGTGGAGGCTGTCCATGATCATCCGAAGCACCACCGGATGGGCGCCGTTGAAGGTGTTGCCGCAGCCCGAATAGTTGGTGTCCTTCTGGTTGTTGTCGAGGATGTAGTAGGCCTCGTTGTCGATGCCGCGAAACGAGAAGGTGGGGCCATCATCACCCCCTTCGGCGGTGTGGTTGTAAACCACGTCCAGGATCACTTCGATATTGGCCTTGTGCAGCGCCTTGACCATGTCGCGAAATTCGGTCAGCGGATCATCGCCGCAGGCGTATTGAGCGTGGGGGGCGAAAAAGGACATGGGGCTGTAACCCCAGTAGTTGGAGAGTCCTTTGGGCGCATCCTGAGGATCGAACTGGAATACCGGCAGCAGCTCGACGGCGGTGACGCCGAGAGATTGCAGGTAGGGGATCTTCTCAATCAACCCGATATAGGTGCCACGCAGCGCCGGATCGACCCCGGAGCTCGGGGACTTGGTAAAGCCCCCCAGATGCAGTTCGTAGATCACCGAGCGGGAGAGGGAGTGAGCAGGCAGTTTGTCTCCTTCCCAGTCGTAGTGGCGAGTATCGACCACCTTGTTCTTGGCGCAACAAGCCAGATTGCTGCCTGGACGGGCCGCCGCCCATCGATCGTAATTGGCGCCAAGCTCGATGCTGCGGCCGTAAGGGTCGAGCAACACCTTCTCGGCATCGAAGCGGGTGCCGCCATATGGGCGCCATGGGCCCTGAATGCGATAGGCGTAACGCTGCCCGACCGAGATCCCCTCCACATGGATATGCCAGTAGTAGGCGGTGCGGTTAAGGCGCGGGGAGAGGGGGATCACCTCGGGGGTCGCATCGTCTGCGCTTGCGAAGAGCAGCAGTTCGACCCGGCTGGCGAGGCGTGCCCAGATCGCAAAGTTGACGCCGTTACTGTCGGGTGTGGCCCCCAACTGACGGCAGTGACCGGCGGAGATGCGCATATTCTACCTACCCAAAATGAGGAGTGTTCACCTTATTGAGTGTAGTGCCGGATGCCTGGCAAGGACTCGATTGCCTGAAAAAACAGCATGATGCTGCTAATGACCGCACTATTTGTCCGATTAATCTACGAATAAACTTTTTTTGAGATATTTACTTGCAATCTGTGCGCTGGCGCCTATTATTGGCGACCTCAGACGCGGGGTGGAGCAGCCCGGTAGCTCGTCGGGCTCATAACCCGAAGGTCGTCAGTTCAAATCTGGCCCCCGCAACCATCTGAGATCCTGACCAGTCAAGCCGGTGTAACCGGTTGGTGGGAAAGGAGAAATCGAACTGGCTACTGCTCGGCCACTTCGAGAAAAATTCGGACGCGGGGTGGAGCAGCTCGGTAGCTCGTCGGGCTCATAACCCGAAGGTCGTCGGTTCAAATCCGGCCCCCGCAACCAACTCTTTCGT
>NZ_JBFODQ010000021.1:0-2997 GCF_040908355.1 Aeromonas sp. R2-2
TGCTCTTTAACAATCTGGAAAGCTGATTTAAAAAGTAGTTCTCAAACATTTGTTACAAGTGCTTTGGAAACTTCTTGGCGAAAACCAAATTTTATTTGGTCCTTGTTGTACGACAACGAGCTGTGCCGGTTTCACCGACACTTCTTGGGGTTGTATGGTTAAGTGACTAAGCGTACATGGTGGATGCCTTGGCAGTCAGAGGCGATGAAGGACGTACTAACCTGCGATAAGCTGTGAGAAGTCGGTAAGAGACGCTATTACTCACAGATTTCCGAATGGGGAAACCCACCCGAGATAACTCGGGTATCTGTTACTGAATACATAGGTAACAGAGGCGAACCGGGAGAACTGAAACATCTAAGTACCCCGAGGAAAAGAAATCAACCGAGATTCCCTCAGTAGCGGCGAGCGAACGGGGATTAGCCCTTAAGCATCTTGGAAGTTAGTGGAACGGTCCTGGAAAGGCCGGCGATACAGGGTGATAGCCCCGTACACGAAAACAACCTTGATGTGAAATCGAGTAGGGCGGGACACGTGACATCCTGTCTGAATATGGGGGGACCATCCTCCAAGGCTAAATACTCCTGACTGACCGATAGTGAACCAGTACCGTGAGGGAAAGGCGAAAAGAACCCCTGTGAGGGGAGTGAAATAGAACCTGAAACCGTGTACGTACAAGCAGTGGGAGCCCTTCGGGGTGACTGCGTACCTTTTGTATAATGGGTCAGCGACTTACATTTTGTAGCGAGGTTAACCGTATAGGGGAGCCGTAGGGAAACCGAGTCTTAACTGGGCGTCTAGTTGCAAGGTGTAGACCCGAAACCGGGTGATCTAGCCATGGGCAGGTTGAAGGTTGAGTAACATCAACTGGAGGACCGAACCCACTAACGTTGCAAAGTTAGGGGATGACCTGTGGCTGGGGGTGAAAGGCCAATCAAACTCGGAGATAGCTGGTTCTCCCCGAAAGCTATTTAGGTAGCGCCTCGGACGAATACTACTGGGGGTAGAGCACTGTTTGGGCTAGGGGGTCATCCCGACTTACCAACCCCATGCAAACTCCGAATACCAGTAAGTAATATCCGGGAGACACACGGCGGGTGCTAACGTCCGTCGTGAAGAGGGAAACAACCCAGACCGCCGGCTAAGGTCCCAAAGTTCTGGTTAAGTGGGAAACGATGTGGGAAGGCTCAGACAGCTAGGATGTTGGCTTAGAAGCAGCCATCATTTAAAGAAAGCGTAATAGCTCACTAGTCGAGTCGGCCTGCGCGGAAGATGTAACGGGGCTCAAACCAGGCACCGAAGCCGCGGATTCACACTTATGTGTGAGTGGTAGGGGAGCGTTCTGTAAGTCTGCGAAGGTGTATCGAGAGGTATGCTGGAGATATCAGAAGTGCGAATGCTGACGTAAGTAACGATAAAGGGGGTGAAAAGCCTCCTCGCCGGAAGACCAAGGGTTCCTGTCCAACGTTAATCGGGGCAGGGTGAGTCGACCCCTAAGGCGAGGCCGAAAGGCGTAGTCGATGGGAAGCAGGTTAATATTCCTGCACGACTTGTAATTGCGATGGGGGGACGGAGAAGGCTAGGTGGGCCAGGCGACGGTTGTCCTGGTGAAAGTGCGTAGGTGGTGTTTCCAGGCAAATCCGGAGACACAACACTGAGACACGAGACGAACACACTACGGTGTGGAAGCCATTGATGCCCTGCTTCCAGGAAAAGCCTCTAAGCTTCAGATTACAAGTCATCGTACCCCAAACCGACACAGGTGGTCGGGTAGAGAATACCAAGGCGCTTGAGAGAACTCGGGTGAAGGAACTAGGCAAAATAGAACCGTAACTTCGGGAGAAGGTTCGCTCTTGATGGTGAAGTCCCTTGCGGATGGAGCTGTCGGGAGTCGCAGTGACCAGATGGCTGGGACTGTTTATCAAAAACACAGCACTCTGCAAACACGAAAGTGGACGTATAGGGTGTGACACCTGCCCGGTGCCGGAAGGTTAATTGATGGGGTTAGCGCAAGCGAAGCTCTTGATCGAAGCCCCGGTAAACGGCGGCCGTAACTATAACGGTCCTAAGGTAGCGAAATTCCTTGTCGGGTAAGTTCCGACCTGCACGAATGGTGTAACCATGGCCATGCTGTCTCCACCCGAGACTCAGTGAAATCGAATTCGCCGTGAAGATGCGGTGTACCCGCGGCTAGACGGAAAGACCCCGTGAACCTTTACTACAGCTTGGCACTGAACATTGAACCTACATGTGTAGGATAGGTGGGAGGCTTTGAAGGCGTGACGCCAGTTGCGCTGGAGCCGTCCTTGAAATACCACCCTTGTATGTTTGATGTTCTAACGCAGGGCCCTGAATCGGGCTCGCGGACAGTGCCTGGTGGGTAGTTTGACTGGGGCGGTCTCCTCCCAAAGAGTAACGGAGGAGCACGAAGGTTGGCTAATCCTGGTCGGACATCAGGAGGTTAGTGCAATGGCATAAGCCAGCTTAACTGCGAGACGGACAGGTCGAGCAGGTACGAAAGTAGGTCATAGTGATCCGGTGGTTCTGAATGGAAGGGCCATCGCTCAACGGATAAAAGGTACTCCGGGGATAACAGGCTGATACCGCCCAAGAGTTCATATCGACGGCGGTGTTTGGCACCTCGATGTCGGCTCATCACATCCTGGGGCTGAAGTCGGTCCCAAGGGTATGGCTGTTCGCCATTTAAAGTGGTACGCGAGCTGGGTTCAGAACGTCGTGAGACAGTTCGGTCCCTATCTGCCGTGGGCGTTGGATGATTGAAGGGAGTTGCTCCTAGTACGAGAGGACCGGAGTGAACGAACCTCTGGTGTTCGGGTTGTCACGCCAGTGGCACTGCCCGGTAGCTAAGTTCGGAATCGATAACCGCTGAAAGCATCTAAGCGGGAAGCGAGCCCTGAGATGAGTCATCCCTGACCCCTTGAGGGTCCTAAAGGGCCGTTGGAGACCACAACGTTGATAGGTGGGGTGTGTAAGCGC
>NZ_JBFODQ010000022.1:0-141883 GCF_040908355.1 Aeromonas sp. R2-2
CCATAACAAGAGGGAGGCCCGTTGGCCTCCCTCTTCTCATTTGCATGCCGACCGGCGGATTAGCGTTTGCGCCAGACGGTGAGCTGGGCCACCGTGTGCTGGTATTTGCGGGCGGTCTCGCGGATGACGAAGGGCACATCCCGCGGCGGGCAGTGCTCCTCGAATTCGGCCGCCAGCAGCCGTTGCAGCGCCTGATAGGTGGTGAGCGCCTCGCCGTTTTCACGAATGCCGCCGAGCCAGTTGGCGGGCGGGGTATATTCCGCCAGCCAGGTATAGGGGCTGGTGAGCACCAGCAGGCCACCGCTGCGCAGCCGGGGTGCTATGTCCCGCAGGAAGCGGGCGGGCTCTCGCAGCCGGTCGATGAGGTTGGAGGCGAGCACCAGATCGTAGTGGTCATATTTGGGCTTGAGGTTGCAGGCATCCCCCTGACTGAAGTGGATGCGCTCAGCCTGACTTGCCCCCAGCCCGTGGCTCGACAGGCGTGCCTCGCAATACTCCACCAGTTCACCCTCCAGCGGAATGGCGTAGCGGAAGCTGTCCTGGCTGGCGAGGGCCAGCGCCACATCGATGAAGCGGGCCGAGTAGTCGACCCCGTCCACATGCTGGAAGTGGCGAGCCAGTTCGAAGCTGGCGCGGCCGGTGGCACAGCCGATATCCAGTGCCCGCTGGTGGTTGCTGCACAGCTCGCCAGCAAGATCAGCAAGCGTCTTGGCGTAGTTGGCGACCCCGAAGTGGCTGGGGCCGTACTGGAAGTCGAGGTACTGAGCGACGAGCGTGTCGGTTTCATAGGGATTCACGATAACGGGTTCCTGATAACGGGAGACCAGATAGCGGAAACCCGCATGCTGGAAGAAGTGACGCCGGAAGGCGTAACGGGATGATTTGAGCGCTTCGTTGCCCGTGCTGATCCAGCTGCCCCCCTTGATCAGGGTGTGCTTGCCATCAAAGGTGGGGGTAGAGAAGTCGTCGTAGAGCGGGTGGATTTTAAAGCCGTCGAAACCGTCGATGGCGGTGCTGGTCCACTGCCAGACATTGCCCACCAGATCAAAGAACTCCCCTTGCGGGCAGGCATCCACCGGGCAGGAGGAGGCGAAGCGGGTCAGATTGATATTGCCGGGGACCTGTGTCCAGTCCGGCTGATCGCCGGGTAGCTGCTCGCGCAGCAGCATCCACTCCGCCTCGCTCGGCAGCTGGATGGGGAGTCCGGTCCGGGCCGCCTTCCAGCGACAGAAGGCAGCCGCTTCCAGCTGGTTGACCTCGACTGGCCAGTCCCAGGGCATGGCGACCTGCTCGGTCATCAGCCGCAGCTGCAGTTGTTCGGGTTTGGCGGGGTCGCCGACCCAGAAGGTGGGCATCTGCGCCTTGGCGTACTGGCACCAGCCCCATCCCTCCTCATCCCACCACTGTTGCTGGCCGTAGCCGCCCGCCTGGACGAAGGCGAGGTACTCGGCATTGCTCACCAGCATGCGGCTGGCCTGAAATGGGGCCAGCTCGATCTGGCGCTCGCCATATTCGTTGTCCCAGCCGTAGGTGGCGTCCTGCTTGCCAAGGCGCACCTTGCCGCCGGCCACCGGCAGCAGGCTGTTGGCGGGCACCTGGTCAATGCGGTGGCGGGCTTCGGGGCAGGCGGGCCAATAAGGCTGCGGCCGCACCCAGGCGAGCGGCAACTGGCGGATCAGCACGCTGGAGGTCTCGAGGTGGATGCGCTCGTGCTCTATCCCCATCAAGATGACCCAGGCCGGGCTCTGCCAGTCGATGGGCAGAGTGAGCGGCATCTGGCGAATAAAATCGCACACCAGCGAACGGACTTTGGCCCGATAGCTGCGTAGCTCGCTGACTTTGGGCCAGTCGTAGTGGGTCTCGTCCAGATCGTCCCAGCTCATCTCGTCCACCCCGATGGCGACCATGGCCTCGATGCGGGCATCCAGCCGCTGGTCGATCAGGCGCGCCGCCAGCAGTTTGTTGATGAAGAAGGCGGCGGTGTGGCCGTAGTAGAAGATGAGCGGATGGCGCAGCGGGATCGCCTTGTTGAACCAGGCCCGCTCATCGGCCAGACAGTCGAACAGTGAGTCGTAGAGATCGAAGGTCTGGCAGAAGTAGGCGAGCAGCTCGCGCCGTTTCTGCTCGGGGTCGCTGCCGGTCAGCAACGGGGTGCGAGTCGGCTCCGGCAGACCGGTGGCAGTGGAATAGAGAGGGCTTGCTTGGGTCACGCTCTGACTCCTTGTTGGCAGTGAAAACTGACAAGACAGTGGTAATGACATTACCGCAATGGAGAGCTTGGTACGCACGAAGTACCACTATTGGCTCAACAGACCGGCAGGGCAATCCAAAACTTCCACGGCTTGTCAGCATAGTGACCGGCAGGACGACCCGCCAATCAGCCACAATCATATCCGTTCGAGAATGGTTATTTTCACCAAAATATGGTCTAAATGGCTTTCTTAATTCTTCGGTTTGTTCTGGGTGAAATAGTTATTTCCTTTTGAATCATTAGGTTAATTTTTGGCTCACTCTTTGCAGAGCATGAAAACCAATTGGCCCGGGATGGCCAACACATAAGGAGGAGAGTAGCGATGAAATGGATGATGGTTGTCATGTTGATGGCAGGGCTCAGTGGTTGTAACTGGCTGGATCAGACCAGAGTGACCGGAACGGGGGCTGTGGTCGAGCGCCAGCAGGCGCTCGGTGATGGGGTGACCCGGGTGCTGGCGGGTGTACCTGCCACCCTCCATCTGGTAGCGGGGGAGCCGCGCGGAATCCTGATCAAGGGGCAGGAGAACCTGCTGCCCTATCTGGAGCTGACCGAGAGCGGCGACAAGCTGGAGATCGAAGTGAAGGAGGGTTACCGGCTCGATCCTACCGAGCCGCTGGAGCTGACCATCACCTTGCCTGTGCTGAACGAACTGGCATTGGCCGGGACCGGCAACGGCAATCTGAGCGGCTTCAAGGGCGATGAGCTAGTGCTGTCGGTGGCTGGTACCGGTGACATCGTCGCCAGTCAGCTGGAGCTGAAACGGCTGGAAGGGAATATCGCTGGCACCGGCAGTCTGGAGCTGGGCAGCGGTTCGGCACAGGCCATCGAGCTGAACATTGCCGGCTCTGGTGATGTGCTCGGGAGCGAGATGCGCGGCAACGAGGTAGAGGTCAATATCGCCGGCAGCGGTGATGTGGCGGTACGGGCGCAGGAGACGCTGAAAGTCGGCATCGCCGGTTCAGGCAACATCGCCTACTGGGGCGATCCCAAGGTGGAGCAGCAGATCGCAGGCTCCGGCGGAGTGACCCGAGCGGGCAGCTGAAGCCAACCGATCACCACAACTGAAACAGGCCCGTCACGGGCCTGTGTTGATCAGAGGTGGCGGGCGTGAAAGCGTAGGTGCGCCTCGATAAAGCTCGCCACGAAGTAGTAGCTGTGGTCATAGCCCTTGTGGCGGTTGAGCTCCAGCGGCCACTCCTTGCTGGCGGCAACTTCGGCCAGCGCATCGATATGCAACTGCCCGGCTAGGAAGGGATCATCCAGCCCCACATCTACCAGGGTTGGTAGCGGCGTGACCGGCTGGTGGCGCAGCAGCTGGCAGGCATCCCACTCCTGCCACAACAGCGGATTGCTGCCGAGGTAGGCGCCGAGCGCCTTCTGGCCCCAGGGGCACCGGCTTGGATGGCAGATCGGGCTGAAGGCCGAGACCGAGCGGTAGCGACCCGGCTCCCGCAGCGCGGCGATCAGCGCACCGTGACCGCCCATGGAGTGGCCGCTGATGGCGCGGCGGGTCGAGACCGGGAAGTGGGTCTCTATCAAGTCTGGCAGCTCGCGGGTAACGTAGTCATACATCTGGTAGTGTGCCTGCCAGGGGCTCTGGCTGGCATTGACGTAAAAACCGGCTCCCATGCCGAGGTCATAACCGGGGTCGTCCGCTACGCCGTCGCCGCGGGGGCTGGTGTCCGGCGCCACCAGGGCGATGCCAAGCTCGGCGGCGATACGCTGGGCGCCCGCCTTCTGCATAAAGTTCTCATCGGTGCAGGTGAGGCCGCTGAGCCAGTAGAGCACGGGCACCTTCTGGCCGGTGAGGGCCTGAGGCGGCAGATAGATGGCAAAATTCATCTCGCAGCCGAGCACGCTGGCGCTGTGGCGATAGCGCTTGTGCCAGCCGCCGAAGCTCTTGTTGCTGCTGATAATCTCCAGATTCATCGAAGGACTCCTTTACCCCGCCCACGATGGCGGGCGGGGCGATCATGCTCAGTAGTGGATGACGGTGCGGATGCTCTTGCCTTCATGCATCAGATCGAATGCCTCGTTGATCTGCTCAAGCCCCATGGTGTGAGTGATGAAGTCATCGAGGCGGAACTCGCCCTGCATGTAGCGCTGCACATAGCTCGGCAGTTCGCTGCGACCGCGTACCCCGCCGAAGGCGCTGCCGCGCCAGACCCGGCCGGTCACCAGCTGGAACGGACGGGTGCTGATCTCCTGACCCGCTCCGGCGACGCCGATAATGACCGACTCGCCCCAGCCCTTGTGGCAGCACTCCAGCGCCGCACGCATCACCTTGACGTTGCCGATGCACTCGAAGGAGAAGTCGACGCCGCCATCGGTCAGCTCGACGATCACCTCCTGAATCGGTTTGTCGTAATCGTTCGGGTTGATGCAGTCGGTGGCGCCCAGCTTGCGGGCCAGTTCGAACTTGCTCTCGTTGATGTCGATGGCGATGATGCGACCGGCCTTGGCCAGACGGGCGCCGATCACTGCCGAGAGGCCGATGCCACCCAGCCCGAAGATGGCGACACTCTCACCCTCTTTCACCTTGGCGGTGTTCATCACTGCGCCGATGCCGGTGGTGACGCCGCAGCCGAGCAGGCAGACCTCTTCCAGCGGGGCGGCCGGGTCCACCCTGGCGATGGAGATCTCCGGCAGTACCGTGTATTCGCTGAAGGTGGAGGTGCCCATGTAGTGATAGATGGGCTGGCCATCTTTCGAGAAGCGGGTGGTGCCGTCCGGCATCAGCCCCTTGCCCTGAGTGGCGCGGATCTTCTGGCACAGGTTGGTCTTGCCGGATTTGCAGAACTTGCACTCGCCGCACTCGGGGGTGTAGAGCGGGATCACGTGATCGCCCACCTTGACGCTGGTGACGCCTTCGCCGACGGATTCGACGATGCCGCCCCCCTCGTGGCCGAGGATGCAGGGGAAGACCCCTTCCGGATCTTCACCGGAGAGGGTGAAGGCATCGGTGTGACAGACGCCGGTCGCGACGATGCGCACCCGCACCTCGCCCGCTTGCGGCGGCATGACTTCTACTTCTTCGATGGAGAGGGGCTGACCCGGGCCCCAGGCGATGGCGGCTTTACACTTGATGCTTTGAACCTGTGCCATGAATGACATCCTTCTTGTTGAGCAGGGTGAACAGAGATGAGTTCGGGCATTCAGTGTAGTTTCCCGCAGATTTGGTGATAATGAGGGCAAATCTCAAATCACTTTTACACACAGGTAATAATGTTCGGCTGGGAAGGGATCTGTGAATTTGTCAGCGTGGCGGAGCAGGGGGGCTTTACCCCGGCTGCGCGCAAGCTGGGAGTGTCGGTGGCGCAAGTCAGCCGTCAGGTGGCACAGCTGGAGGATCGGCTGCAGGCCAAGTTGCTGCTGCGCACCACCCGTCAGGTGCGGCTCACCGAGCTTGGCGAGATCTACTATCGCCACTGCCGCCAGCTGCTGGACAACCTCTACGAGGCGGAGCTGGCGGTGGGGCGCCATCAGGCGGTGCCGCAAGGGTCGCTGCGCATCACGGCCCCCGTCTCCTACGGCGAGAGCCGTATCGCCCCGCTGGTGAATGACTTTATGGTGCGCTTTCCCCAGTTGGAGGTGACCCTCAACCTCACCAACCAGCTGCTGGATCTGGTGCATGAAGGCTACGATCTGGCGCTGCGGCTTGGCCACCTCAAGGATTCGACGCTGGTGGCGCGCAAGCTGGCGCAGCGGGTGCCCTATGTCTGCGCCTCACCGGCCTACACCGCCCGCCACGGCATGCCCAACAGCCTCTCCGAGCTGACCCGCCACACCTGCCTGGTGGGCAACAGCGACGAGTGGCACTTCACCCTGGATGGCCGCCCCCACAGCGTGCGGGTGCGCGGCCTGTTGCAGTGCAACAGCGGCCATGCCCTGCTGGACGCGGCGCTCAAGGGGATCGGCATCATCCAGCTGCCGGACTACTACGTGAGCGACCATCTGGCCCGAGGGGAGCTGATCGAGTTGCTGCCTGAACTGCGGGCCCCGGCGGAGGGAATCTGGGCCCTCTATCCCCACAACCGCCACCTCTCCCCCAAGGTGCGGCTGCTGGTGGACTATCTGGCCGAGCGGCTGAGCGACCCTCACCAACCGGCGCTGGTGATGCCGATAGGCTAGGGCTCTCCCCAGCCGTTGACTCACCGGCGGCGGGCGACAGGTGCGATGGCCTGAAAATAAAAGAGCCCTTGAGGAATCAAGGGCTCTTTTGCAGGTAACAACCGGATAGTCAGCGACCCATCATTCGATGTTCTGGATTTGCTCGCGCATCTGCTCGATGAGGACTTTCAGCTCGACTGCGGACTGGGTCACTTCGGCGTTGATGGACTTGGAGCCCAAGGTGTTCGACTCGCGGTTGAACTCCTGCATCATGAAGTCGAGACGACGGCCACAGGCGCCACCCTTTTTCATGATCTTGTTGGTTTCGCTGATGTGCATCTCCAGACGATCCAGCTCTTCGGCCACGTCGATCTTCTGGGCCAGCAGCACGATCTCCTGCTCGATACGGGCCGGATCCAGCTCCACCTTGGCTTCGGCCAGACGGTCGGTGAGCTTCTGGCGCTGCCACTCGATGATCTGCGGCAGGTGGACGCGCACCTTCTTCACTTCCACCTGAATACCGGCCAGACGCTGTTCGATCAGGGCTTTGAGGTTGGCCCCTTCGCTGGCGCGGGAGGCGAGGAAATCTTCCATGGTCTGGTCAAAACCGCCGAGCAGCTCGGTGGCGACCGCGTCCATGTCCTGCTCGGCGGCAGCCATGACGCCCGGCCAACGCAGTACGTCGACCGGATTGAGCTGGCCCTGACCCGCCTCTTTCATTACCCAGCTGGCGCTGTCGATGATCAGCTTGGCCAGCTCTTCATTGATATGGAGCTGGCTGGCTGCGGCCTGAGCGGCCTCGAAGCGCAGGTTGCACTCCACCTTGCCGCGCTGCAGTTTGGCGCGGAAACGCTCACGCAAAACCGGCTCCAGGCTGCGCAGTTGCTCCGGCAGGCGAATGTAGGTTTCCAGATAGCGCTGGTTTACCGAACGAATTTCCCAAACGGCTGTGCCCCAGTCGCCCTTGAATTCCTTGCGGGCGTAGGCGGTCATGCTGTGAATCATTGATTGTTCCGGGCTTGATGAAGTGTGCGGTCAGTATACTCAGCCCGGCCCTGCTCGTCAGCCGATGCCGTGGTTTTAGCGGCTGATATTTGGGGCGGGATCACTTATAATCCCCCGCCAATTTGAGCCAGCCCAGAGGTCCGTTCCATGTCACGTCCAAGCGATCGCAGTGCCGCGCAACTTCGCCCGGTTACCATTACCCGCAATTTCACCAAACATGCAGAAGGCTCAGTGCTGGTGGAGTTCGGTAACACTCGCGTGCTCTGCACCGCCAGCGTTGACACCAGCGTGCCGCGCTTCCTGAAAGGGAAGAACCAGGGCTGGGTGACTGCCGAATACGGCATGCTGCCGCGCTCCACCCACTCCCGGATGAACCGTGAAGCGGCCTCCGGCAAGCAGAGTGGCCGTACTCTGGAGATCTCCCGTTTGATCGCCCGCTCCCTGCGCGCGGCGGTAGACCTGACTGCGCTGGGCGAGCACTCCATCACAGTTGACTGTGACGTGCTGCAAGCCGATGGCGGCACCCGCACCGCCTCCATTACCGGTGCCTGCGTGGCGCTGGTGGATGCGCTGAACTGGATGGTCGAGAAGGGCATGATCAAGCAGAGCCCGCTCAAGCAGATGATCGCCGCCGTCTCCGTCGGCATGTATCAGGGCGAAGCCATCTGCGATCTGGAGTACATCGAAGACTCCGCCGCCGAGACCGACATGAACGTGGTGATGACCGAAGATGGTCGCATCATCGAGGTGCAGGGCACCGCGGAAGCCGAGCCCTTCACCCATGAGGAGCTGCTGGAGATGCTGGCGCTCGCCAAGGGCGGCATCGCCGACATCATTGCGCTGCAGAAGCAGTCGCTCTCCTGATTTTAAAAACGCGGCATTGACCGCGTTTTTTTATACCCCCACACAAGACAACGACAAGCCAAGCAAGGAGCCAGAATGAAAGCCTACCAGCGTCAATTTATCGAGTTCGCCCTGGAGAAACAGGTCCTCAAATTCGGTGAATTTACCCTGAAATCCGGTCGTAAAAGCCCCTACTTCTTCAACGCCGGTCTGTTCAACAGCGGCCGCGATCTGGCCCGTCTCGGCCGCTTCTATGCCGCCGCTCTGATGGATGCCGGTATCGAGTTCGATGTGCTGTTTGGCCCGGCCTACAAGGGGATCCCCATCGCCTCCGCTACCGCGGTGCAGCTGGTGGAGCTGCACGATGTGGACGTGCCCTGGTGCTTCAACCGCAAGGAGGCCAAGGATCACGGCGAGGGTGGCAATCTGGTGGGCAGCCCGCTCAAGGGGCGCATCATGCTGGTGGATGACGTCATCACCGCCGGTACCGCCATCCGCGAATCCATGGATCTGATCCAGGCCAACGGCGCCTCGCTGGCGGGCGTGCTGATCGCGCTGGACCGTCAGGAGAAGGGCAAGGGCGAGCTCTCCGCCATTCAGGAAGTGGAGCGTGACTACGGCGCCCACATCATCGCCATCATCCAGATGAGCGACCTGATCCAGTATCTGGAAGAGAAGCAGGCCGAGCAGCCGGAGCTGGCGGCGCAATTGGCTGCCATGAAGGCTTACCGCGCCCAGTACGGTATCTGAGCTCCGCTCACACCGCGCAATAGCTGAATGCGGCGCCCGTTTGCTCTCTGGCAGCAAACGGGCGCCGTTTTTTTCATCTGCAAAAAGTGGATCATGTGGCTTGAGCTTGCCCTTACAGTAAAGGTTAGGGTTTGCCAGTCGGCGTTTTGTGGTGCCGACGGGTTCCGGGGAGGAACAACATGACCACTCATCTTCAATCACCCATTCATCTGCAGTTGCCGCTCAGCGGCATGAGCTGCGCCAACTGCGCAGGCCGCATCGCGACCGCCCTCAACAAGCTTGAAGGGGTCGAGGCCACAGTCAACTTCGCGCTGGAGCAGGCGGCCATCGAGTTGGCCAGCCCCGACCGTCTGCCAGTGGTGCTCGACAGCATCAAGAGTCAGGGTTACGACTACGGCAGCGAGACCTTTTTGTTTCAAATTACCGGTATGACTTGTGCAGGTTGTTCGGCTCGACTGAACAAGATGCTGGCCGCGCTGCCCGGCGTTATCTCGGCCGAGGTCAATTTCTCCATCGAACAGGCCCGGATCGTGCTGGTCCCCGGGATGCAGACCCCGGCCGCTTTGCGCGAGCAGATCGAGGCGCTCGGCTTTGGCGCCCAGCAGGCGCAAGGCTCGGCCAGCGGCCGCCGCCAGCAGTTGCTGGAGCGGGAAGCGCAGGAGGCCGCCACTGCCCGTCAGGCGCAAACCCGGGTCATCGTCTCGGCTTTGCTCACCCTGCCGCTGCTGGTGGGGATGCTGGCCATGGCCGGACTGTTCCCCTGGCATCTTCCCGCCTGGTTGGAGCTGCTGCTCGCCACCCCGGTGCAGTTCTGGATCGGGGCCCGCTTTTATCGCGGCGCCTGGCTTGCCATCAAGAACCGCGCAGCCAATATGGATGTGCTGGTGGCAACCGGTACCAGCGCCGCCTACTTCTACAGCCTCTATCTGCTGCTGACGTTGGGGATGGCCGCCAGCGGCAAGCTCTATTTCGAGGCGAGCGCCATCATCATTACCCTGATTTCTCTCGGCAAGTTGTTGGAGGCAAGAGCCAGACGCAGCACCCAGTCCGCCATTCGCGAACTGATGGCGCTGCGGCCGGAAACCGCCACCGTCTGGCGTGGCGAGAGCTGGCAGAGCGTCGCCATCGACGAGGTGCTGCGCGGTGATCGGCTGCGGGTGCTGGTGGGAGAACGGGTGCCGGTGGATGGCAAAATCGTGAGTGGCGCCAGCGAACTGGACGAGTCGATCCTCACCGGCGAGAGCCTGCCTGTGCCGCGCAGTGCGGGCGACAAGGTGCTGGGCGGAGCCATCAACCGCTCCGGCGTGCTGGAGATCGAAGCCACTACCGTGGGAGAAGATTCCAGCCTCAGCAAGATCATCGCACTGGTGGAGAGTGCCCAGATGGGCAAGGCACCGCTGCAGCAGCTGGTGGACAAGGTCTCCGCCGTGTTCGTGCCGGTGGTGATGACCATCGCCCTGTTCACCCTGCTGGTGTGGTACGCCATCAGCAACGACTTCGGTCAGGCCCTGCTGGCGGCTGTGGCGGTGCTGGTGATCGCCTGCCCTTGCGCGCTGGGGCTGGCAACGCCGGCGGCCATCGTCACCGGTACCGGAGTGGCGGCGCGCCACGGCATTCTGATCAAGGATGTGGATACCCTGCAGAAGGCCCACGCCATCAAGGCGCTGATCTTCGACAAGACCGGCACGCTCACTCAAGGCAAGCCGGTTCTGGCCAGCTGGAGCGGCAACGACGAGCAGCTGCGCCTCGCCGCCGCCCTGCAGCAGGCGAGCGAACACCCGCTGGCGCTGGCGATGCGCGAGGCGGTCGGCAGCGGGGTGGCACTGCCTCAGCCCGACGCGGTCGAGGTGCGGGTCGGTGCCGGTATAGTGGGTCAAGTGGAGGGTCACAGGGTCGCTATCGGCAATGGTTCCCTGCTAGCCCAGCTCGGCATTAAACCGCCGCAACAGGATGAACAAGTCGCCGATGGGGCGACCCGGGTTTGGGTGGCCATCGACGGCGTGGTGGCCGGCATCGGGGCGCTGGCCGATACCCTGCGCCCCGAGAGTCCGGAAGCCATCGCCACCCTGCGCCAGCGCGGCATCGCCAGCTGGCTGGTGAGTGGTGATGCACCGGCGCCGGTGGCCCATATTGCAGCCAAGCTGGGGCTGGACGGGGCCTTTGACTCCGTGCTGCCAGCGGGCAAGGTGGAGAAAGTGGAGGCGCTGCGGGCGCAAACCCGCGGGCTGGTGGCCATGGTGGGGGACGGGGTGAACGATGCCCCGGCACTGGCGGCGGCGGACGTCGGTATCGCCATGGGCTCCGGCTCCGATGTGGCGATGGAGACCGCCTCCATCACCCTGATGCGATCTGACCCGCGGTTGGTGGCCGATGCCATCGATATCTCGGCGGCGACCTGGCGCACCATACAGCAGAATCTGTTCTGGGCCTTCGTGTTCAACATCATCGGTATTCCGCTGGCGGCACTGGGCTACCTCAGCCCCGAGCTGGCGGGGGCGGCCATGGCCCTGAGCAGCATTACCGTTTTGAGCAATTCCCTGTTATTGAAACGCTGGCAGCCCAGGGCGGCGCACGGGCCAGCATCCAACCCGATCAGTAAGGAGGCATAAATGAACATCAGCAAGGTTGCCAAGGCCACTGGGCTGACCGCCAAGACCATCCGTTATTACGAGAGCATTGGCCTCATCACAGCCCCGGTACGCAGTGACAACGGCTATCGCAGTTACACCGAGGGGGCGTTGCGGGAGTTGCGTTTCGTCAAGCGGGCGCGGGAGACCGGCTTCAATCTGGAGGAGTGTCAGGAGCTGCTGGCGCTCTATCGGGACGAGCACAGAACCAGCGCCCAGGTGAAGAAGCTGGCGCAGGAGAAGATCGTCGATCTGCGCGCTCGCATCGCCGGGCTGCAGGCCATGCTTACCTCCCTGGAAGGGTTGGTTTGCTGCTGCCACGGGGATGAAAATCCCGAGTGCCCGATCCTCGACGAATTGGAGAAGGGGTGAGCAAGGACTCACCTGCCAGCGCAGAAGAAATCGATATTGATTGATTAACTTCTTAATAAGCGGCGCTTTATTGTTGCGGGTCAGGGGGTAATGGTAGACTGCTCGGCTCTTGTACAGGAGTACTCAGTTGACCCAGAGTGTGACACGCCAGGTTAAGCAGGCCATCATGGCCCAGCTCTATACCCATGCATCGTTCAGCCTCCCCTGTTTGGGCGTGTTGGCATTTGGCTGGAGTCTGCTGTTTCACGACTATCTACCCGCCATCGAAGCGCTCGGTTGGCTGGCAGGCACTTTCCTGTGGCTGCTGGGTCGGGGCTGGCACCTGCGCTGGCGCCGAGCCCGCCTGCACCAGACGCCGTTGCCGGTGTTGGAGCGGGAGCTCTTTATCGGAGCCACCATCACCTCCATCATCTGGGCCCTCGGGGTGCTGCTCTATATGGACAAGCTGCCCGATACCTACCGGGCCGCCATGATGATGCTCTCCAGCCTCATTCTTACCGGCAGCGCCATCATGCTGTTTGGCAGCCGCCGTACCCTCTATGGTTCCGCCCTGCCGCTGGGCATGGCGATGCTGTTCGAGCTGGGCAATGGCAACGAGCAGGAGCGGATCGTCTCCTGCATGCTGGCGGGCTATCTGTTTGTCTTTCTGCCAACTCTGTTGCGCCGGATGCGGCGAGATCAGATCGCCTCGCTCCACCACCGTTTCTCCAACGCCGAACTGGTGGCCGAACTGAAGGCGGTCTCCGAGCATTTGCGTCTCACCTCCCGCCTCGACGGCCTGACCGGCATCGCCAACCGCGCCCATCTCGACGACTCTCTGGAGCGGGCCTGGCGGCGCTGCCATCGCGCCCGGGCGCCGTTGTCGCTGGTGCTGGTGGATGTGGATTACTTCAAGCAGTTCAACGATCTTTACGGCCATCAGCTGGGGGATGACTGCCTGCAACAGGTGGCGGGGCTGCTGGCCGAGGTGGAGCGGCGCGAGGACGATCTGGCGGCCCGGTACGGGGGTGAAGAGTTTGCCTTGCTGCTGCCCTGCACCGGCATGCAGGGGGCATTGCAGGTGGCGGACAATGTGCGGCAGGCACTCAAGGAGCTGGCCATCCCGCACCAGAAGTCACTGGTCTCCGGTCGGGTCACATGTAGTTTTGGTGTTGCGACACTGATACCGGACAACAGCATGAAAATCGCCGATTTGATCCAAAAAGCGGATGCGGCACTCTATCAGGCCAAGCATAATGGGCGGGATCGAATCGAAGTAGCCTTGATGGGTAAGGTTGCCTGAATTTAACGTGACAGATTAAAGAGGTTGTCTATGCAATGTCATCGTATCGAAGAGCTGCTGGAGTTGTTGCAGCCTGCCTGGATCAAGGAACAGGATCTCAGCCTGGTGCAGTTTGTTGCCAAACTGGCCCAAGAAGCGGGATTTGAAGGGCCTCTGTCCGAGCTGACCGACGACATGCTGATCTATCACCTCAAGATGCGGGAATCCGACAAGCAGGCGATGATCCCCGGTCTGGCCAAGGATCATGTGCCCGATTTCAAAGAGGCACTGCTCAAGGCTCGCGGAATCAAGTGAATCTTTAGCGGAAGCGCATCACCTCGTGGTGATGCGCTTTTTTGTTGCCGAAAATTGCGATCCAACCCCAATATTAGATACATCTAATCCACACAATTAGCATGCTGTTTAAGATATAATCCGCTCCATAACAAATAAGGGAGCGATGTCTTGCAATGGCCGACCACGATAAAATCGATATCAAGGACGTCACCGACAAGGGCGTAACCGGGACCTTCAACCCCAATACGTTCAAAGCCAGCGACGACAGATTCAACCCGGGCAACCGCATCTATGTGCGGGCCCAGAAAGGGTATTGGCAGCGGATGCGCAAGGCCATGGGCTGGTTCTTTGTGGCGCTGTTCGTGCTGCTGCCCTGGCTGCGTTACGACGGGCGACAGGCGGTGCTGTTCGACCTCGGTCACCAGCAGTTCCATATCTTTGGCGCCACCATCTGGCCGCAGGATCTGACCCTGCTCGCCTGGCTCTTCATGATCGCCGCCTTCGGACTCTTCTTTATTACCACCTTCCTCGGTCGGGTCTGGTGTGGCTATCTCTGCCCGCAGACGGTCTGGACCTTCATGTTCATCTGGTTTGAAGAGAAGCTGGAAGGGCCCGCCAACAAGCGGCGCAAGCTGGACGAGGCGCCCTGGAGCGGCGAGAAGCTGGCTCGCAAGGGAGCCAAGCATCTGGCCTGGCTGGCGATCTCGCTGGTGACCGGCCTGACCTTCGTTGCCTACTTCCAGGATGTAACTGAACTGGTGCCGGACCTCTTCACCCTGCAGGCCAGCGGATGGGTGCTGTTCTGGGTGATCTTCTTCACCATCATCACCTACGGCAACGCTGGCTGGATGCGTGCCATCATGTGTATCCACATGTGCCCCTATGCCCGCTTCCAGTCCGCCATGTTCGACAAGGACACCTTCATCGTCGGTTATGACACCAAGCGTGGCGAGACCCGTGGCGCCCGTTCCCGCAAGGCGGATCCCAAGGCGATGGGGCTGGGTGACTGTATCGACTGCGATCTCTGCGTGCAGGTCTGCCCGACCGGTATCGATATCCGCGACGGCCTGCAGTACGAGTGCATCAACTGCGGTGCCTGCGTCGATGCCTGCGACCAGACCATGGAGCGGATGGGCTACCCGAAAGGGCTCATCAGTTACACCACAGAGCACAAGCTGGCCAACGACTCCACCCATGTGGCGCGGCCCAAGTTGATCGGTTACGGGCTGGTGATGGCGGTGATGCTGGGGGTATTTGTCTACAACGCCATGTCCATCATGCCGATGGGGCTCGATATCCTGCGGGATCGCAACCAGCTGTTCCGCGAAAACAGCGAGGGGCTTATCGAGAACACCTACACCCTCAAGATCCTCAACAAGACCCTGCAGTCCCAGACCTACCAACTGGATGTGGAGGGCTTGCCCGAGTATCAGTGGTTCGGCCCCCGTGAAGTGACCCTGAAGGCGGGCGAGATCTACACCCTGCCGGTCAGTCTGGCGGTCGATCCCTACAACCTGAAACGGCCGGCGCTGGATATCCAGTTCGTGCTGAAACGGGAAGGGGCGGCGCCCGATGACAGCAAGGGCAACCTGCGCCAGGGCAGCAAGTTTATCAGCCGGTTGTAACTGCGTGTGGCTGCGGGCCGGGCGTGACACCAGTCCGGTCACCAGCGAGCACGGCAATGGCGGGTAGTAGTGATAGAATGGGGCGCAACGGCGCCCCTTTCTTATGGTGGATGACATGCGTTTCAACTATTCCGACCTCAATCCCGACCTCATCATGGATGCGCTCGATCTCAGTGGCCTGCGGCTCGACTCCGGCCTTATCGAGCTCAACAGCTACGAAAACCGGGTCTATCAGTTTCAGGATGAGGATCGTCGCCGCTATGTGGTGAAGTTCTACCGTCCCGGCCGCTGGAGCCGGGCCCAGATCCTCGAAGAGCACGAGTTTGCCACCCGTCTCGCGGAGGCTGAGATCCCGGTCGCCGCACCGCTCGCCTTCGCGGGCGAGACCCTGCTGGAGCACGAGGGCTACCCCTTTGCCATCTGGCAGAGCGTCGGTGGCCGCCAGTTCGAGGTGGATAATCTCGACCAGCTTGAGTGGGTGGGGCGTTTCCTCGGCCGCATTCATCAGATCGGTGCCAGCAAGCCGTTCCACCATCGGGTGCGACTCGATGTGGAGAGCATGCTGCATGAACCGCGTCAGCTGCTGGCGTCTGGCGAATGGCTGCCAAGCGGGCTGGCGAAGCAATTCTTCGGGGTGCTGGACGAGCTGATCAAGCATGTCAGCGACGCCATGACCCTGGATGTGGCGCAGATCTCCCTGCATGGCGATTGCCACCCGGGCAACATCCTGTGGCGCGATGGCCCCATGTTTGTCGACCTCGATGATTGCCGCACCGGCCCCGCGATTCAGGATCTCTGGATGATGCTGAGCGGCGAGCGCCACGAGCAGCAGATCCAGCTCGACACTCTGCTGGCGGGCTACGAGGAGTTTATGGAGTTCGACTCACGGGAGCTGGCGCTGATCGAGCCGCTGCGGGCGATGCGCATCGTTCACTACATGGCGTGGCTGGCGCGGCGCTGGGAAGATCCCGCCTTCCCCCGTCACTTCCCTTGGTTCAATACCGATCACTACTGGCGTCAACAGATAGCGACACTGCACGATCAGCTGGAGGCGCTGAAGGCACCGCCGTTAACCCTGATGCCAAACTGGTGAAATAGAAGGGATCTTGCGCGGCAAGGGGGACTCGATCTCCGGCCCTGACCATTGACGTCAGCATGGCGAAACAATAGGCTTGGCACTGCTTCGGTTCGCCGGGCGTGCCTCACAGTGATCCCTTAACAGGAAACATCATGAAAAAAGTTCTATTTTTCCTTGCTGCCATGCTGATGATCCCCATGGTTCACGCCGCCCCCGAGTTCAAGGAAGGCGTCAACTACGATGTGGTCAAACAGACTGGCAGTGCCCAGCCGGAAGTGATGGAGTTTTTCTCCTACTACTGCCCGCACTGCGCCACCTTCGAACCGATCGTTGAACAGTTGAAGGCCGGGTTGCCTGAGGGTGTGCCCCTCAAGAAGAACCCGGTTGCTTTCCTCGGTCGCGAGATGGGCCCCGAGATGCAGCGTGCCTATGCCGTTGCCAGCCTGCTCAATGCCGAAGCCAAGCTGACTCCGGCTATCTTCACCAAGATCCACACCCAACGTCAGCCGCCGATGAGCCGTGACGATGTGAAGAAGATCTTCGTGGACAACGGCGTACCGGCTGAAGAGTTCGACGGTGCCGTCGACAGCTTCGCCGTCTCCGGCATGGTCTCCCAGTTCGATCGCAACACCGAGAGCTACAACATTCGCGGTGTACCGGCCTTCCTGGTGAACGGCAAGTACATGGTGAAGATTGAATCCATCACCTCTCAAGAGCAGTTCAACAAGCTGGTGCAGTTCCTGCTGGCCAAGAAAGACTGATACCTTTTGAGTTGATTAAAAAAGCCCGCCGGTGTGAACCGGCGGGCTTTTTGTTTTCTGATTGTCGGGAAGATCAGACCCCGACGTGGAACGCCTGTTTGAGGTTGCGGATAAACTCCGCATCCCGGCAGAGAGTCTTGCCCGGGCTGTCGGAGATCTTGGCAACCGGGCCGCCATTGCACTCGATCAGCTTGAAGACGATGTTCATCGGGTTGACACCGGGCAGATCGCAGGTGAGCTTGGTGCCGATGCCGAAACTGGTGTTGATGCGGCCACGGAAGTGGCGGAACAGCTGCACCGCCTTGTCGAGGTTGAGCCCGTCGGAGAAGACCAGGGTCTTGTCGGTGGGGTCGATGCCGAGCCGCTGATAGTGGCTGATCGCCTTCTCGCCCCACACCACGGGATCGCCAGAGTCGTGGCGCAAGCCCTGATAGCTGCTGGCCAGCTCGAAGTCGAAGTCCCGCAGGAAGGCATCCATGGTGATGCAGTCGGTCAGGGCGATACCGAGATGGTCGGTGAACTCGTCCAGCCAACTGGTGAGGGCGGCACGCTGACTGTGCTCCAGCGGGAAGCCGAGCTGCTGGTGCGCCTGGAACCACTCATGGGCCTGGGTGCCGACCGCGGGCAGCTTGTACTTCTGGGCCAGCATATAGTTGCTGGTGCCGCGAAACGCCGGCAGCCGCTCCTTGAGGCGACCCACTACCGCATCCTGTACCGCGTGGGAGAAGCGGCGGCGGGTGCCGAAGTCGATGAGGTTGAACTCGCTCATCTCGTCGCGGCTCAGCTCCTTCTCCAGCTTGTCGATCTTCTGATCGAGTCGATCCAGCGCATGGCTGACGCCGAACTGGGGGTAGCGGAAGCGGTTGCGCATCTCGCTGATGATGGCGAGCACCGGGATCTCCCACAGGATCACATCCTGCCAGGGGCCCTCGACCCGCACATTGATGCGGCCATCCTGCTCGAACACCTTGAGCAGGGAGGCGTCGAGCGGCTTGCGGCGCAGGTGGTCGAGGTAGTCAGGGGTGAAGAAGGGACGCTCGGCCAGAAAATCGAGCTCAGGCCTGGTCAGTCGCAGGGATCCGGCGAGGCGCAGTTGCTCCTCGATCTGCCCCATCATGGGCAGCAGATCCTCTTCATTGCGGCTGTGAAACTCGGCCACCACCTCGGCATCCGGATAGCGATGGAACACCGCCTGCTGCATATGCAGCTTGTAGGCGTCGGTGTCGAGCAGGCTGGTGAGGATTGGAGGCATATCAGGCTCCTCGCAGACTGGTGAGCACGATGGAGCTCCCCTGCCGCATATGTAACGTGCAGGCGTCGGTGTCGAGCAGGCTGGTAAGAATCGGTGGCATATCAGGCGTCCAGCAGGCGTTGTACATCGATCAGGGTCTGGGCCAGTTCGGCGCCAGCCTCGATCATCTGGGTGTGGGCGCTGGCAACCGTCGCGGGTGCAATGCCACGGCAGGCATCGAGATGGACGATTACCCGGAAACCGGCGCGGCGCAGTTGCAGCACGCTGGTTTTGACACAGTAGTCGGTGGCAAGGCCGCCGACCAGTACGGTATCGACCTGGCGGGCTTGCAGGAATTCGATGAGTCCGGTGCTGCGCCGTTCAGCCAGGTCGTGGAAGCAGGTGCCGTAGGGATGCAGATCAGGCTCGACCCCCTTCCAGACGAAGAAGTCATAGTCGATGGGAGCGGGCAGGCCGTCTAGCAGCTCGAAGCCTTTGCTACCCGGTACGCAGTGCACCGGCCAAGTGAGGTCGGCGTTGGGCAGATCCAGCGGCAACAGCATGCCTGCGGGGTCAGAAACGGCCCAGTCAGCATTGGCAGGGTGAGAGTCTTTGCTGCCGATCCGCAGCGTGGCGAGGGTGGCCTGAGCGTTTAGCGCAGCCACAATATCATCACCGCCCGCGACGGGCAGTTCGTTCGGGCAGAGGGGGGTAAAGCCCTTCTGCGCATCAATATCCAGGCTGGCGACGGTTCCCATGATTGGCTCCTGCACATACTATTCGTGTGATATTATCTACCAAACATTAATGGAAGGCGAGCAGGGCGATCGGCATGCTGAGAATGAGTCTGGATATGGTGGTGCTGCGGTTGCATGAGGAGCGGCTCGAGCTGCTGCTCGAGACCCGCGATCGCCCCCCCTTTGCCCACTGCTGGCAACTGCCGGCGCTGCGCATCGACGAGACCCGGGATCGGGATCTGGATGCCGCCCAGCGCCGCCTGCTGGCGGAGTGGGGGCTCGGTCACTGCTACAGCGAGCAGGTCTGCACCCTTGGCAATCTGGAGCGGGATCCCCGCGGCTGGTCCACGACCTTGGTCTATCTCTGCCTGGTGGATCCGGAAGTGGAAGCGATCCATGGCTGCTGGCATCCGCTCGCCAACCTGCCGGGGCTGAGCCTCGCCTTCGACCATGTCCAGCTTATCGCCAAGGGGCTGGAGCGGCTGCGGATCAAGAGCCGCTACAGCACCCTGCCGCTGCAACTGCTGGGGCCCGAGTTCACCCTCTCCGAGGTGCAGCGCGCCTTCGAAATCATCCTGCAGACCCCCATGAATACGGCGGCATTTCGCAAGCGGATCCATCGCGCCGACATTCTGGTAGACACCGGCCGCAAGCGCACCGGCAAACAGCGCCCCGCCATCCTCTACCGGCTGGAGAGCCCCTGCTGCGTGATGTTCGATCAGGTGATGCACGGAGCGGAAGCGTGAGTGAGGCCGGCGTGCACAAGGTGCTGGTGAGTGCCTGCTTGCTCGGTCAGCCGGTGCGTTACGACGGTCAAAGCAAGGGGATTGTCAGCGACTGGCTGAGTGCGCTGGGTGCCGAGGGGCGGGCGCTGGCCTTCTGCCCCGAAGTGGCGGGCGGTCTGCCGACCCCGCGCCCTCCTGCCGAGCGGCAGGGCGAGCGTGTAGTGACGGCGAGCGGGCTGGATGTGACTGAAGAGTTTGATCGCGGCGCCGAGCTGGCGTTGGCTATTTGTCAGGCGCAGGGCATTCGCTTCGCCCTGCTGAAAGAGGGGAGCCCCTCATGTGGCAGCGGCCGTATCTATAACGGCCGCTTTGAAGGTGTTTCTGTGGCGGGCGAGGGCAAGACCACTGCCCTGCTGCGCCGCCACGGGATTGTGGTCTTTTCCGAAGATCAGTTGGCCGAGTTGGCTTCTGCGCTCTCTTTGGATTCCTCCCCGGATTTGGCGGCAACCGGCAGCGGCGCCTGACCGCTCTGCCACCCCTCCAGCACCTCGTCCTTCTCCTGCCAGCGCTGGTTTAGCCACTCCTGAAAACCGCGCTTGAACTGCTTGTCGTTGAAGTAATCTCCTATCAGCTGCTCATTCACCGGCAGCTCCTCAATCCGCACCTGAATGCGTTTTACCCGCCCCATCAGGAAGTCCTTGAACGGGGTCTCGGCGTTGTCCGGATAGCGGATGGTGACGTTGATCAGGCTGTCGAACTGTTCGCCCATGGCGGCCAGTGTGAAGGCCAGCCCCGCCGCCTTGGGCGGCATCAGGTGACGATAGCGGGAGCGGGCCGCATCCCGTTTCTGCTCGGTGAAGCGGGTTCCTTCCACGAAGTTGATGACGGTAGTGGGGATGTGGCGAAACTTCTCGCAGGCGTTGCGGGTGGTCTCGATATCCTTGCCGCGCAGGTGCGGGTTCTTCAGCAAAAACTCCCGTGAGTAGCGACGCATAAAGGGCATATCGAGCCCCCAGCAGGCGAGCCCCAGCAGCGGGATGTAGATGAGCTCGTGCTTCATGAAGAACTTGGGCACCGGCAGCCTATCCCGGAACAGGTGGCCGAGCACCACGATATCGGTCCAGCTCATATGGTTGCTGATGATGAGATACCAGCCATCCTTGCGCAGCTTGGTATTGTCCTCCACCTGCCAGTCAATACGGGTGGTGAGGCGGATCACCAGCGCATTGCAGGCCAGCCACAGTCTCATGAAGCGGTTGTTGAGCCGGCTGCAGGCACGGCCAAAGGCCGGGATCGGCAGTACTAGTTTGGCCAGCGACACCAGCAGGATCAGGCTGGCGCACAAGGCGGTGAAAAGGATGGTCAGGCCCGCGCTGATGATCAGCACCAGCGGGCCGGGAAGCAGGGATAGCATGAATGTTTACTGCGCCTTGGTTGCCAGCAGTTGGCTCAGGGTCTGGTCCTTTTCGTGCCAGATCCCGTTCAACCACTGTTGAAACTCTTGTTGGAACTCGGGGTCATTGAAGTAATCCCCCACCAGCTTGCGGTCGATCGGCAAATAGCGGACCTGAACCTTGATTTGCCCGACCCGGCCACACATGAAGTCCCAGTAGCTGGGGATGCCGTCCGGATAGGCGATGGTGACATCCACCAGTTGATGCAACTGATCACCCATGGCGGCCAGAGTAAAGGCGATGCCCCCCGCTTTCGGGTGGAGCAGGTGACGATAGGGCGAACCCTGCTTCTGATGTTTGCCCTTGGTGAAGCGGGTGCCTTCGACGAAGTTCATCACACTCACCGGAATGTGGCGGAACCTGGCACAGGCTTTACGGGTTGTTTCTATGTCTTTTCCCTTCAGATGGGGATGCTTTTCCAGAAATTTCCTGGAATATCGCCGCATGAAGGGGAAGTCGAGCGCCCACCATGCCAGACCGAGAAAAGGTACCCAAATCAGCTCTTTCTTGAGGAAAAACTTCAGGAAGGGGATTTTTTGGTTAAAAACCCGCTGCAGTACCAGTATGTCGACCCAGGATTGATGGTTGGCAATCACCATATACCACTCATTCCGGCGCCCTTTGTCCACTCCGACCACCTCGAAAGGAGTTTTGATGATGGTTTTCTGGATCAGATTGTTGAAACCGATCCAGCAGCTGGCACAGCCATCCAGCAGCCAGTTGCAGAGGGTGCGCCACCCCTTGAGGGGGAGCAGGAGCTTGAGCAGACCCAGCGAGAAGATGGGGACAAACCAGAAGAGGGTGTTGAAAAAATAGAGCAGGGTGGAGAGGCTGCCGCGCAGTCGCTCTGTCAGCTTGTTGGGCATGAGTTGGGTCCGTCTTGCTGTCGATAAAGGGCCATCAAGTGGTCAGATCTGTGGCCATAATATCAGCCGATTGCCTGCGAGACCATTCAGAGCCTTTACGGGGTTGGACTCACCCTTTCCCTTCTGTCAGCTGCTGCGCAGTCGCGACAGCAGCCTGTCCATGGCCCGGTAGCCGAGCGCCTCGATAAGATGCTCCTTGCCGATGGCGGGTTGCCCGGCCAGATCGGCGATGGTGCGTGACACCCGCAGGATGCGATGCCAGGCCCGGATGCTGAGCCCCAGCTTCTGGATGGCGTTCTCCAAAAATTCGGCATCTTGCGGTGATAGTCGGCAAATATCCTCTATCTCGCGACTATCCAGCAGGTTGTTGAGCTTGCCGTTGCGGCTCAGCATACGCTCTCGTGCCACCAGCACCCGATCGCGGATCTGCTGGCTAGACTCCCCTCGCTCCGCCTTGCCGGTGAGGCTCCCCTTGGGCAGCAGCGGTACCTCAACTGTCAGGTCGAAGCGGTCGAGAAAGGGACCGGAGAGCTTGCCGAGGTAGCGAAGGATCTGATCCGGGCTGGAGCGGGTCTGGCCGTCGCCATAGTGGCCGCAGGGGCTGGGATTCATGGCACCGACCAGCTGGAAGCGGGCGGGAAAATCCACCTGCCGGGCGGCCCGGCTGATGGTGATGTGGCCCGTCTCCAGCGGCTCGCGCAGGGAGTCGAGCACCTTGCGCTCGAACTCGGGCAATTCATCCAAAAACAGCACCCCGTTGTGGGCCAGCGAAATTTCGCCGGGCCGCGGGTGGCTGCCACCGCCCACCAGCGCCACCGCTGAGGCACTGTGGTGGGGCGTGCGATAGGGTCTGTGGTGCCAGTGACCGGCGCGCGGGGTGAGGCCACCGATGGAGTGGATTGCGGCGGTCTGCTGCGCCTCCTGCTCGCTCAGCGGCGGCAAGATGCCGGGCAATCGGCTCGCCAGCATGCTCTTGCCGGTGCCGGGCGGGCCGATGAACAGCAGGTTGTGGCTGCCGGCGGCGGCGATCTCCAGCGCCCGCTTGGCCTGTGACTGGCCGATCACATCCTGCAGGTCCGGCACATTGGGCAGGCTCTCCGCGCTTTGGGGATCCGGCAGCGGCAGTTCGTACTGGCCTGCCAGCCAAGCTGTGACGGCCAGCAGCTGATGGGCGGTGCGCACTTCGGCATCCTGAATGAGGGACGCTTCGGGGCCGTTCTCCCGCGGTACCAGCAGAGTGCGCCCCGCATCCCGGCAGGCGAGCACGGCGGGCAGCACCCCGAGCACGGGGCGAATTTCGCCGGTCAGGGCCAACTCCCCCAAAAATTCATGATCGAGCAGGTATTTTGCCGGTATCTGCTTGGAAGCAGCGAGAATGCCGATGGCGATGGCCAGATCAAAACGGCCCCCCTCCTTGGGTAGATCGGCGGGAGCCAGATTGACTGTGATGTGCTTGCTCGGGAACTCGAAATTGCCGTTGAGCAGGGCGCTGCGCACCCGGTCTCGCGACTCCTTCACCGAGGTTTCCGGCAGGCCGACCATGTTGAAGGCAGGCAGGCCGTTGGAGAGGTGAACTTCCACTGTAACTTGCGGGGCCGCGATCCCGAGGCTGGCACGGCTATAAACCACAGCTAATGACATAAATCCCGTCCTTGAGTTGATATATGTTCTGACTAACTGCTTGTTGTTGGTTTTTTATTCCAGAGTTCCGGCTGAGGAATAGCCAAAATCAGTGGGTTGTCACAGAAAAAAGGCTTGCCCAATAAAAATCACCGTGCTAGTTCTAATAGCCATTCGCGGTAGAAACCGCCCCAATTTCACAGGATTTCCGGTTGTAACTATGAACATGGCCTCCCGTTTCGTCAGCATTATTGTGGTCCTAGTGGTGATTATTATCTCACCGCTCGGGGCTCGTTTAGCTGCACGGAACAAGGGATAGACCCACCACCGGACAGAACGAAACAAGCGACCCCCGAGCCTCACAGCCCGGGGGTTTTTTTTCGACCAAAGGACAGGATTTTCCACATGAACGGCGCGCAGTTTTTGGTACAGGCTCTCAAGAAACAGGGTGTGACCCAGGTGTTTGGTTACCCGGGCGGGGCCATCATGCCGGTCTACGATGCCCTGTATGACGGTGGTCTGTCCCATCAGCTCTGCCGCCACGAGCAGGGCGCCGCCATGGCTGCGGTGGGCTACGCCCGCGCCTCTGGTCAGGTGGGCGTCTGCATCGCCACCTCCGGCCCCGGCGCCACCAATCTGGTGACCGGTCTGGCGGAGGCGCTGCTCGATTCGGTGCCGCTGGTGGCCATCAGCGGTCAGGTGCCCTGTTCCGCTATCGGTACCGATGCGTTTCAGGAGGTCGACGTGCTCGGCATGTCCCTCTCCTGCACCAAGCACTCCTTCATGGTGACCGATGCCGCCGATCTGGGGCGCGTGCTGGCAGAAGCTTTCGCCATCGCCACCGAAGGGCGCCCCGGCCCTGTGCTGATCGATCTCCCCAAGGATGTGCAACTGGCCGCGGTGCCTGCCCAGAGCCCGCTGTTTGCAGTGGAAGAGCCGGAGGTGCTCAACCCCTCGGATCTGGCCGCGGCCCGCACCCTGCTGGCTGCCGCCGAGCGTCCGGTGCTTTACGTCGGTGGCGGAGTGGGCATGGCCAATGCCGAGCAGCAGTTGCGCGACTTTGCTGCCGCAACCGGCATGCCAGCAGTCACCACCCTCAAGGGGATCGGCGCGCTCGACCCCGATAGCCCCGTTTATCTGGGCATGCTCGGCATGCACGGCACCAAGGCGGCCAACTATGCGGTGCAGCAGTGCGACTTGCTGCTGGTGGTGGGTGCCCGTTTCGATGATCGGGTGACCGGCAAGCTGGAGGAGTTTGCCCCCGAGGCCAAGGTGATCCATCTCGATGTGGATGCCGCCGAGTTCGGCAAGCGCCGCGCCGCCGAGGTGGGTATCACCACGGATCTCAAGCAGGTGCTACCACGCCTTGCAATGCCCCTTTCCATCGACCCATGGCGTGAACACTGCGCCGCCATGGCCCGCGAATATGCGTTTCGCTACGATCACCCAGGTCAGGCCATCTATGCCCCGGCCCTGCTCAAGCAGCTCTCTGCCCGGCTGCCGGAGAGCAGCGTGGTCGCCTGCGACGTGGGTCAGCATCAGATGTGGGTAGCCCAGCACATGCGCTTCACCAGTCCGCGCAACCACCTCTCCAGTGCCGGTCTCGGCACCATGGGCTTTGGTCTGCCCGCCGCTATCGGCGCCAAGATGTCGCGCCCGGAGGATGAAGTGGTGCTGGTGAGCGGTGATGGCTCTTTCATGATGAACGTGCAGGAGCTCGGCACCATCCGCCGCGCCCAGCTCAAGGTGAAGATGGTGCTGCTGGATAACCAGCGCCTCGGCATGGTGCGCCAGTGGCAGGAGCTGTTTTTCGACGGCCGCTATAGCGAGACCATCCTCTCCGACAACCCCGATTTCGTCGCCTTGGCTGCCGCCTTTGGCATTCCGGGCGAGACCATCACATGCAAGGAGCAGATAGCCGGCGCCCTCGATCGCCTGCTGGCAAGCGAGAGTGCCTACCTGCTGCATGTGGCCATTTCAGAGGAAGAAAACGTCTGGCCCCTGGTTCCGCCGGGAGTCGCCAACCACCAGATGATGGAGCAACGCCCATGAACCCGCACACCCTTGCACAGCCAGCATTTGCACAACACACCCTGCATATCCACGCCCAGCCGAGACCCGAAGTGATGGAGCGGGTGCTGCGGGTGGTGCGTCACCGTGGCTTCGCTCTCTGCGCCCTCAACATGGAGCAGGATTGCCAACAGCTGCGGATCACGGTTACTGTCGAGTCGGTGCGTCCCATCCAGCAGTTGTGGAGCCAGCTGGTGAAGCTGGTGGACGTTTCCCGGGTCGATGCACTGGAACAGCAACCCCGGATCAGAGCTTAAGGAGCCAAGCCAATGTCACAGCCTTCCCAATCCGCCACTCACTCGCAATACATCTGGTTCAACGGCAAACTGGTGCCCTGGCAGGAAGCCCAGGTGCACGTGATGAGCCACGCCCTGCACTACGGCTCCTCGGTGTTCGAGGGGGTGCGTGCCTACGATACCCCCAAAGGCACCTGTATTTTCCGCTTGCAGGAGCACACCCGCCGCCTGTTCGACTCCGCCAAGATCTACTGGATGGACGTCCCCTACAGCGAGTCCGAAGTGAATGAAGCCTGCCGCACCGTGGTGCGCGAGAACGGCCTGAAGAGCGGCTACCTGCGCCCGCTGGCCTTTGTCGGCAACGTGGGGCTGGGGCTGCATCCGCCGCTGGATGCCAAGGCTGATCTGATGGTGGCAGCCCTGCCTTGGGGCGCTTATCTGGGGGAAGAGGGGCTGAAAAACGGGGTGGATGTCTGTGTCACCTCCTGGAATCGGCTCGCTCCCAACACCATTCCCACCGGCGCCAAGGCGGGCGGCAACTATTTGTCATCCCAGCTGATCAGCCGCGAGGCCAAGCGCAACGGCTTCGCCGAGGGGCTGGCGCTGGATGTGAACGGCTACCTGAGCGAAGGCGCGGGGGAGAACCTGTTCCTAGTGAAGAACGGCGTACTGTTCACCCCGCCCGCTACCGCCGCCATCCTGCCCGGCATCACCCGCGACACCATCATGACGCTGGCCCGCGATCTCGGTTATGAGGTGCGCGAGCAGGCACTGCCCCGTGAGGCGCTCTATGTTGCAGACGAGATCTTCATGACCGGCACCGCCGCCGAGGTGACCCCGGTGCGCTCCGTCGATCGGATGAAGGTGGGCGCTGGCAGCCGTGGCCCGGTGACCGAGCAGCTGCAGAATGCCTTCTTCGGCCTGTTCAATGGCCAGACCGAAGACAAGTGGGGCTGGCTGACGCCCGTCAACGACTGATAAGAGAGGGGAGGCGTCATGCCTCCCCGAGTCGCTTCCGGTGAGGGTGCCTGGCGGTGCCTTCACCAGGATCGATTCCGATCCACTCGTATCATCACTGCATAACGCATCGAGCCCATATGGGCATTCAGGGAGTAGAGACATGCCGAAGTTGAGATCCGCCACCACCACCCACGGACGTAACATGGCCGGGGCCCGCGCCCTGTGGCGTGCCACCGGAATGACCGATCAGGATTTCGGCAAACCCATCATCGCCGTGGTCAACTCCTTCACCCAGTTCGTGCCGGGCCACGTCCACCTCAAGGATCTGGGCCAGCTGGTGGCACGCGAGATCGAAGCCGCGGGTGGCGTTGCCAAGGAGTTCAACACCATCGCTGTGGATGACGGCATCGCCATGGGCCATGGCGGCATGCTCTACTCCCTGCCGTCGCGCGAGCTGATCGCCGACTCGGTGGAGTACATGGTCAACGCCCACTGCGCCGACGCCATGGTCTGCATCTCCAACTGCGACAAGATCACCCCGGGGATGCTGATGGCGGCCCTGCGCATCAACATCCCGGTCATTTTTGTCTCCGGCGGCCCGATGGAAGCGGGCAAGACCAAGCTCTCCGACCAGATCATCAAGCTGGATCTGGTGGATGCCATGATCCAGGGCGCCGATCCCAAGGTGTCGGACGCCCAGAGCGAACAGGTGGAGCGCAGCGCCTGCCCCACCTGCGGTTCCTGTTCCGGCATGTTTACCGCCAACTCCATGAACTGCCTGACCGAGGCGCTGGGTCTCTCCCAGCCGGGTAACGGCTCCATGCTGGCGACCCACGCCGATCGTGAGCAGCTGTTCAAGCTGGCGGGCCAGCGCATCGTGACTTTGGCCAAGCGCTGGTATGAGCAGGATGACGAGACCGCCCTGCCGCGCAATATCGCCACCAAGGCGGCGTTCGAGAACGCCATGGCGCTCGATATCGCCATGGGCGGCTCCACCAATACCGTGCTGCACCTGCTGGCGGCGGCGCAGGAGGCGGGCGTCGACTTCACCATGGCCGATATCGACCGCATGTCGCGCAAGGTGCCACAGCTCTGCAAGGTGGCACCCTCCACCCAGAAGTACCATATGGAAGATGTACACCGCGCCGGCGGCGTGGTCGCCATTCTGGGTCAGCTGGAAAAAGCGGGTCTGGTGCATGGAGATACCCGTACCGTGCTGGGTTGCTCCCTCGTCGAACAGCTCAATGAGTATGACGTCAGCCGCCAGCCGAGTCAGGAGGTGGTGGACTTCTACCGCGCTGGCCCGGCCGGGATCCGCACCACCAAGGCGTTCAGTCAGGATTGCCGCTGGCCGGAGCTGGATCTGGACCGCGCCGAAGGCTGCATCCGCTCGCTGGACAACGCTTACAGCCAGGAGGGCGGCCTCGCCGTGCTTTCCGGCAACCTCGCGGTCAACGGCGCCATCGTCAAGACTGCCGGGGTGGATGAGGAGAACCTCACTTTCCGTGGCCCGGCCCGGGTATTCGAGAGTCAGGAGAGCGCGGTGAGCGGTATCCTCGACGGCACAGTGAAAGCGGGCGAAGTAGTGGTGATCCGCTATGAAGGGCCAAAAGGGGGCCCCGGCATGCAGGAGATGCTCTACCCCACTACCTATTTGAAATCCATGGGATTGGGCAAGGCGTGCGCCCTGATCACCGACGGCCGCTTCTCCGGCGGTACCTCGGGCCTCTCCATCGGCCACGTCTCGCCGGAAGCAGCCTCTGGCGGCACCATAGGTCTGGTGGAGGATGGCGACATCATCAGCATCAATATCCCGGCCCGCAGCATGGTGCTGGAGGTGGCCGACAGCGTGCTGGCCGCCCGCCGCGTCGCCGTGGAAGCCCGTGGCTGGAAGCCGCTCGATCGTCAGCGTCAGGTCTCCTTTGCCCTGCGCGCCTACGCCATGTTCGCCACCAGTGCCGACAAGGGCGCGGTTCGCGATCGCTCGATGCTGGGGGAATAAATCATGGTCTCTGCGGCGGATTATCTACGCAAGGTGTTGCTCTCCCCCGTCTATGAGGCGGCGCGGGTGACCCCCCTGCAAACCCTGAAGAAACTTTCCGAGCGGCTCGGCAACCATGTCAGCCTGAAGCGGGAGGATCTGCAACCGGTCCACTCCTTCAAGCTGCGCGGCGCCTATCACAAGATCGCCACCCTGACCGAGGAGCAGAAGGCGCGCGGCGTTATCGCCGCCTCTGCTGGCAACCACGCACAGGGGGTCGCCCTGTCGGCCGCCAAGCTCGGCATCAAGGCGATCATCGTGATGCCCAAGACCACGCCGGATATCAAGATCGACGCGGTGCGCCGGCAGGGCGGCAACGTCATGCTGTTTGGCAACAGTTTCGACGAGGCCTACGGCGAGAGCCGCCGCCTCTCCGAGCTGGAGGGTTACACCCTGATCCCGCCGTTTGACGACGTCGAGGTGATCGCCGGGCAGGGTACCATCGGCAAGGAGTTGCTGGAGCAGGATACCCACCTCACTCACGTCTTTGTGCCGGTGGGCGGCGGTGGGTTGGCCGCCGGGGTGGCGGTCTATATCAAGCAACTGCTGCCGGATGTGAAGGTGATCGGGGTGGAGGCTGAAGGGTCTGCCTGTCTCAAGGCCGCGCTGGCGGCCGGCGAGCCGGTCAATCTGGAGCGGGTCTCGCTGTTTGCGGACGGGGTGGCGGTCAAGCGCATCGGCGAGGAGACCTTCCGCCTGTGCAACCAGTATCTGGACGAGGTGGTGACCGTCTCCAACGACCAGATCTGCGCCGCACTGAAAGACATCTTCGACGACTGCCGCGCCATCGCCGAGCCGTCGGGCGCCCTCTCGCTGGCGGGCCTCAAGGCCTACAGCGAGCGGGAGCAGGTCAAAGGGGGGCGGATGGCGGCCATTCTCTCCGGCGCCAACGTTAACTTCCACAGCCTGCGCTACGTGTCGGAGCGCTGCGAGATCGGCGAGAAGCGCGAGGGCATGCTGGCGGTGACCATCCCCGAGCGCAAGGGGGCCTTCCTCGACTTCTGTCGTCAGCTTGGCCCCCGCATGGTGACCGAGTTCAACTATCGCTACGCCGATGCCGAACAGGCGTCGCTGTTCGTTTCGGTGCGCCTCACCGGCGGTGACGAAGAGCTCGGCCAGATCATCGATCAGCTCGGTGGCAACGGCTATCCAGTGGTCAACATGACCGAGAGCGAGCTGGCCAAGAATCATGTGCGCTACATGATTGGCGGCCGCCCGGCCCGGCCCCTTGGTGAGCGTCTCTACAGCTTCAAGTTTCCGGAGCAGCCTGGCGCCCTGATGCGCTTCCTCGAGACACTGGGTTGTCGCTGGAACATCAGCCTGTTCCACTACCGTAACCACGGTGCCGACTACGGCCGCGTGCTCTGCGCCTTCGAGCTGCCGGATGAAGACGTGGCAGCCTTCCACGACTACCTGCGCGAGATTGGCTACGGCTGGAAAGAGGTGAGCGACGACCCCGCCTACCGGCTGTTTCTGGCCAGTTGAGCAAGGGGGGCTTCAACAACTCATCAGGAGGGAGGCGTTATGCCTCCCTTTTCTATTGCTGCGTGTGGATAGGTCCACTCCGTACGACGCAACGTCATGGTTTAACTGACAAAACAGTGTGAATAGGTACACAGGTGATTTTTACGCCTGATATTGCTGGCAAGCTCACACTCCTGATGGCTTGGTCATTTGAGGCTGCGTTCGGATGGGATACCCTGAATAGCGGAGAGGCCGCCTGACGGCTTCACACAGGGAAAGTGCGCACTCAGGCGCCCATAACGACTTATTGCAGAGGCGAAAATATGAATAAATCCATGCTTGCCGTATTGGTCAGTGGTTTGCTGGCGGCCGGAGCCGTGCAGGCTGCCGCTCAGGACAATACCTGGTATGTCGGTGGCAAGGCAGGTTGGTCCAATTACTATGGCGTTGACCACAACCAGTATGCCGAGTCGATTGCCCAGACGTTGGGTAATACCAGCGAGAACACGGATGATCTGGGTCTGGGCCTGTTCGCCGGTTACCAGCTCAACCCCAACCTGGGTTTCGAGCTGGGTTATGACTGGCTTGGCAAATACGACACCACTTCGGGCACTGGCGCCAATACCCTCAAGACCGAAGCCAAGAGCCAGATGATTCAGGCCACCATGAAGATCAGCTTCCCGGCAACGAACGTGCTCGATCTTTATGGCCGACTGGGCGGCGCCTATGCCTGGACGGATAGCGAGATCAGCTTCGCCAATAGCAGCGAGACCGGCAAAAAGCATGGCGCCGCCTTCGTTGGTGCGCTGGGTGCCGAATACGCCATCGATCGTGACTGGGCCGCCCGTCTGGAGTACCAGTACACCACGCCGCTGGGGGATGCCTCTCTCGATCGCTCCGGCATCGAGATGGATAACGGCCTGATTTCGTTCGGGATGCTCTATCGCTTCGGTCAGCAAGGTGGCGAGGTCGTAGCACCGGCGCCCGCTCCGGCCGCCGAACCGGCACCTGTAGCCGTGGTTGAGCCCAAAACCTTCAGTCTGAGTTCCGATGTGCTGTTCGAGTTCAACAAGGCGACCCTGAAGCCGGCTGCCAATCAGGCGCTCGATGCCCTGTTCAGCCAGATTGTGGCGGCCAATCCGAAAGATGGCGTCGCAACTGTCATCGGTTATACCGACCGCATCGGCTCCGACAACTACAACCTGGCCCTCTCCGAGAAGCGTGCCCAGAGCGTGGCCAGCTATCTGGTATCCAAAGGCTTGTATGCCGACAAGGTTCGGGTCGAGGGGCGTGGCAAGGCCAATCCGGTCACTGGCAACAGCTGTGCCAGCCGCTCCAAGCAGGAGCTGATCGCCTGTCTGGCACCGGATCGCCGGGTAGAAATCCATCTGGAAGGGGTCTCCCAGCCTGTCCAATAAGCAGAGCAACGGGATCGATAAATGTAAAAACGGGAGGCTTGGCCTCCCGTTTCTTATGGGGTGTTTACGATGTTGAGCCTCAGAGCCCGAACCGCGGGCGCAGGCGAATGCCGATGAGGCTGCCAGCGAGGGCCATCAGCATCCAGACCCAGCCGTGCAGGCTGCCGGAGGCGGTGCCGTCGAAGAAGCCGCCGAGGTTGCAGGCGCTGTACATGGCGCCCATCCCCATCAGCAGGCCGCCGAGGATGGATGCCAGACTGTTGCCGATCCGCATCGGGGCGAAGTTGCCGCCACCGCTGATGCAGCGCGCCAGCATGGCCCCCAGAATGCCGAGCCAGAACATGCCGACCATGGGGTTGATGAAGAGCGGCTGGGCCAGCTTGGGGTTGCCCTCGAACAGGCCGAACAGAGAGGCGCCGCGCAGCGCCATGTCATAGACAGCGCCGGTGATGGTCCAGGCCGAGCCGTGCAGGGCGACGACAGTGGAGTTGAGTATGGCGATGATGATGCCACCGGTCAGCACGGTGAAGCGGCCATCGCGCCAGAACAGGTTGCCGCCGCTGAAGAGGGGCTTGAGTTCGCCAGTACGCTTGAGTTCGCTGTTGCGAAACAGCAGGAACAGCGCGGCGACCAGCGCCAGGTTGAGCAGCATGCCGCTCCAGATATTGCCGGTCAAATCCTTGGCCAGCACCACATGGCTGGAGAAGGTGGCCTCCAGTTCGGGGCGGAACTGGTTGCTGATGAGGGTGCCGATGCCGTAGCAGATCAGCACCAGCCAGAAGCGGGGTTGCCCCTCGCCGCAGCAATAAAGAGTGCCGGTGGCACAGACGCCTGCCAGCTGCATGCCGATGCCGAACAGGAAGGCACCGACGATGAAAGGAATGCCGATAGCCATCACGTTACCCACCATGGCGTCGCCAAACAGGGCGTGGCTAAAGGAGAGGAAGGTGGTGAACAGCAGAATTTCGATGGCGATGGTGAGCAGGTGAACCCGCACATAGTAGCTGTTGCGCTTGGTCAGCATCTCACGCCAACCGAAGACGATGCCGAAGCGGCTGAAGGAGAGGGTGAAGCCGAAGCCAAATCCGATCAGGGCCATCAAAGCCCATTTCATACCAAAGGTGTTGCCGAGCCAGAGTAACGCTCCCCCCGCGATTGCCACGATGGGGAGCGACCATTTTCGATTCATGCCAGTTGATCCTTGTAGTTGGTTATTGGAGGGGCGGATCCTATTCCCTCAGGGAGTCCAATGCTACCCATTTAACCAGTGCAGAGAAAAAGGGGAGCGCTGACTCCCGTCAGTGTCGGGGATCAATGGCGGGTGGTATCGAGATGGAAGTGGTGAGTCTGTCTGGTCAGGATGCGGGCGTGCTGGGCGACCATGGTCGCCTCTTCGGCGGCCTGACTGGCGCTCTGGTTGGCCTCGGCCGCCAACCGCGACATCTCGCCGACCTGATGGTGGATCCCCTGCACCAGCCGGGTCTCATCGCTCATCAACTGGTCGACCTGAGCGATGCGTTGGTTGATCTCCTCGCAACTCTGCGCGATCCGGGCGACGCTCTGGCGCGCTGTCATCGTGTGAGTGACCGCCTGTTCGACCCGGGCCAGCTCGGTATCCATCTCGCTGGCGGCGCGCAGGCTGACATCCTGGATCTTGCCGATGATGGTGTTGATCTCGGTGGTGGCGCTGCCTGTTCGGGTCGCCAGCGAGCGTACTTCATCGGCCACCACGGCAAAACCGCGTCCCTGTTCGCCTGCCCGCGCCGCTTCAATGGCGGCGTTCAGCGCCAGCAGATTGGTCTGCTCCGCAATATCGTGAATAGCGCCCGCCAGCCCGGCAATCTGCTGCGAGAGGCCGGCCAGATCCGAAATGGTATGGGAGACCTGCTTCACTCCCGTGACTTGCTCCCCGATCACCTGTTCCACGGTGTGGATGGCGAGTGTCGCCTCTTGTGCCCGCTCTGCTGACTGCAGGGTTTGCTCCCCTACCTGATGCAGCTGGCTACCCGCTTGTTCAATGGAGTGGGTGAGCTGCTCGATGGCCTGTTCGATATGGTGGGCCGCCCCGACCTGTGCCTGACTGTCATCGGTGTGCCGTTGTGCCATGGCGGTCAGGCTGGTGGCGCGATCATCCAGCGTACTGGCGCTGCGCTGCAGGGACTCCACCAGGGTTGCCAGCTGGTCACGCATGGCCCCGATCTGGCGGATCAGCTCGCCGATGGCATCAAGGCCCGGCTCCGGCATGGGGCGGTTCAACTCCCCTTCGGCGATGGCGGCGGTGGCCTTGCCTGCGGCCAGCAGTCGCTGTTGGGTGGGGCGTCCCAGCCAGAAGATGAGCCCGGCCCCCAGCAGTGCAGCGCACAACAGCAGGCCGTAGCAGAGTCGGGTTGTGTTGGCGAGATGGGCCATCTGCTCGGCGGCATACTCGTTACCGCGGATGACGGTGGCGTCCACCCCTAGCCGGTGGGCGTTATAGAGGGTGTGCAGGCGTGCTGCAAGCGCGCCCGCCTGCGCCAGATCCCCCGCCTTGATGGCGGGGACAAACTTGTCGTTGAGCAACTGCCAGAACAGTTCCCCCTGCACTTTTTGCTCCCCCAGCAGCAGCTCCCTGAGGGGCTCGTTCAGGTTGCTCTCTTGCCAGAAGCGGTTACGGCTCTCGAACTCTTGCTGAAGCCGGGTGAGGGTTTGCAGCAGGTGCTCCCGCTCCTCCGGTTTGGCATGGAGCAGGGTGTAGACCTGCAACTGGGATTCGATGAGGTAGAGGGGCGGCGGCAGAATATCGGCTACCACATCCTTCCCCTGTCCCATCTGATCGGCTGCGCTCCGGACCGAATAAAGCCCGAAAAAGCTGATGGAGATCAGCGTGATAATGACCATGATCCCCAGAATCTGGCCAAAAAGCAGGGATCTGTCGTGAATGTGCTTGAGCATGTTGCCTCCATTCGGCTCCGTTCCATGGATAGCATAGCTCTCTGGCGGGATGGTGCGACTCGGGTGTGGTCTGTTGATGGTCAGTCGGCTCTGGAGAAGGGGAAGTCGCAGTCAGAAGGCCGCTGGTGGCACAAAAAAGAACCCCGGCCTATGAGCCGGGGTCGATGGTGGTGAGGCGGTGTCAGGTCCTGCTTGGCGCGGCTTTGCCGCTGCGCAGCCCATCCAGACTGAACAGTACCAGCGCGCTCCAGATGCAGGCGAAGGTGAGCAGTTTGTCCATCGCCAGCGCTTCCCCATAGAGGGTGACTGCGAGGATAAACATCAGGCTGGGGCCTATGTACTGGAAGAAGCCCAGGGTGGAGAGCTTGAGCCTGGTTGCGGCGGCGGTGAAGCAAAGCAGGGGGGCCGTGGTGACGGCGCCTGCGGCGATCAGCAGCAGGTTGAGGTGCCAGTCATTCTGGGTGAGATGGCTGGTGGGACTGTCGGCAAAGCCCCACAGATAGATGGCCGCTGGCGGCAGCATGATCATGGTTTCGATCAGCAGACCGGTGAGGGCATCGAGGGCCAGTTTTTTGCGCACCAGCCCATAGATGGCGAAACTCGACGCCAGCACCAGCGCAATCCAGGGCAAGGAGCCAAAGGCGATAAGCTGGATCGCCACCCCGGCAAAGGCCAGCGCCACCGCCCACCACTGCAGGCGGCGCAGCTTCTCGCTCAGAAACACCATTCCCAACAGTACGTTGAACAGCGGGTTGATGTAGTAGCCGAGGCTGGCATCCAGCATATGGCCGTTGTTGATGGCCCAGATGAACAGCAGCCAGTTGCCGCCGACGGTAACCGAGGTAAACGCCAAGGTGAGCAACACTTTTGGCTGGCGCAGCACCGCCTGCACCTTGTGCCACTGGCGCCCTGCCAGGGTCAGTACCATCAGCAGCACGCAGGACCAGATCATCCGGTGGGTCAGGATCTCGGCGGCCGGAACGGCAGAGATGGTCTTGAAATAGATGGGGGCTATGCCCCAAAGGGTATAGGCGCACAGGGCGTAGATGACGCCCTGACGCTGGATCTGTTGCGGCATGCGGATGACCTTTACTGAAGCGTTGGATGCGGGAAAACATCGCAAAAAATCAGTGTAGCGATCCTTTTGCGGGGAAAGAAGCGAATAAACGAAGTTTGAGGGGAAGGAAGCGAGTGGCTGGCCGGTCAACCTTTACCGCGGCGGATCTTGTCGACGTCCATCAACAACCACAACATCAGGGCGATGGCGGAGATCCAGGGGCCCCAGGTCACGTAGGCCTCGCCGTGCCCCAGCACGAAGAACAGCAGGGGCAAACCGATCACCAGAAAAAGTACGCTTCCCAGAAAAAATAGCATTTTTGTCTTTATATTTAACATGTTGGCTTTTTTATCATTATAAGGATTGAGCCCGGTGATGGAAGGCCAAAAATGCAAAAGGGGGATTTCTCCCCCTTTTTGATCCGATAGTGCTGCTTTGTCGTGTTATTCCAGCTGAATCCAGGTGCTTTTCAGCTCGGTGTACTTCTCCAGCGCATGAAGTGACTTGTCGCGACCGTTACCGGACTGTTTGAAGCCGCCAAATGGCATGGTCATGTCACCACCGTCCCAGTTGTTGACGAACACGGTACCGGCGCGCAGGGCGCGCGAGCCTTTCACCGCCTTGTTGAGATCCGCCGTCCAGATCGCCGCCGCCAGCCCGTAGTCGGTGTCATTGCCCAGCGCGATAGCCTCCTCCAGCGTATCGAAGCCGGTCACCGCCAGTACAGGGCCGAAGATCTCCTCGCGGAAGATGCGCATCTTCGGGGTCACGTCGTCAAAGATGGTGGGTTCGATATAGAAGCCGCCACTCTCCATATTGGTGCGGTTGCCACCCAGCAGCAGTTTGGCCCCCTCCTGCTTGCCAATCTCGATATATCGCAGCACCTGCTCCATCTGGATGTGATCCACCATGGCGCCGATGCGGGTCGCAGGGTCGAGCGGGTTGGCCGAGATCCACTCGCGGGCATGGGCCAGCAGTCGCTCCATAAATTGCGGTTTGATGCTGTTTTGTACCAGCAGGCGGGAGGCGGCGGTGCACACCTCGCCCTGGTTGTAGAAGATGGCGCCAGCGGCGCTCTTGGCCGCGGCGTCCAGATCCGGCGCATCCGCCAGTATGATGTTGGGGCTCTTGCCGCCGCACTCCATAAAGGCGCGCTTGAGGTTGGACTTGCCGGAGCACTCCACCAGATGTTTGCCGATCTTGGTGGAGCCGGTGAAGGTGATGCAGTCCACATCCATATGCATGGCCAGCGCCTCGCCCACGGTATGGCCAAAGCCCGGCAGCACGTTGAACACACCGTCCGGAATACCCGCCTCCTTGGCCAGACCTGCGATACGCAGGGCGGTCAGGGGGGATTTTTCGGAAGGCTTGAGAATGACCGAGTTGCCGGTAGCGAGCGCCGGGCCGAGCTTCCAGCAGGCCATCACCAGCGGGAAGTTCCACGGCACGATGGCTGCAACCACCCCGAGCGCTTCGCGGGTCACCAGCGCCAGTGCTGACTCCTCCACCGGGGCGACCTGATCGTAGATCTTGTCGATCGCTTCGGCGTTCCAGGCGATGCAGTTGGCGGCGGCGGGAGCGTCATAGCTCATGGCATCGCCGATGGGTTTGCCCATATCCAGCGACTCCAGCAGCGCCAGCTCAACCTTGTTGAGGCGCATCAGCTCGGCGAAGCGCTGCATGATCTGCTTGCGCTGTTTCGGTGGCAGGCCGCTCCAACGCTTGTCGTTGAAGGCGTCACGGGCAGCCTGTACCGCCAGTTCGGCATCGGCGGCATCGCACGCTGCTACCTTGGTCAGCAGCTTGCCGTTGGCCGGGTTGATGCAATCGAAGGTGGCGCCATTGACGGCATCCCGATAGCTGCCGTTGATAAAGGCTTGCGAGGGCAGGGTCAGATGGGCGGCCTTGTGTTGCCACTGGGCCAGGGTCAGGTCACTCATGTTCACTCCTTGAACCGGCAAAAGTCAGATTCCGCGTATCAATATGCTAAACATCCTGCCGCTTGTAAATCCATCTTGTAACAATTCATTAAACATTGCCCCCTGCCGACACGCGCCTGAATGTCAGAAACTGGCGGGGGTGTTGGCCGAAATCAGCACGCACTCCTGCTCGCCGCTATTGCGAAAACGGTGGGGGGTGCGGCTGTCGAAGTAGTAGCCATCCCCGGCGCCCAGCAGGTAGATCTGCTCGCCCACGGTCACTTCAACTTCGCCCTTGATGACAATGCCGCACTCTTCACCCTCGTGGCTCAGCATGTCGTCGCCGGTGTCGGCGCCAGGTGGCAGCACCTCCTGCAACATGCCGATGGCGCGGTTGGCTCGGCTGTGCCCGACCAGCCGGTAGCTGATGGGATGGGTGCCGAGATCCGGCATATCGGCGGCGCGGAAGATCACTTCGGTGCCCATTTCAGTCTCTTCGGTGAAGAAGCTGGCCAGCGACATGGGGATGCCTTCCAGCACCTTGCGCAGGGAGGCGACAGAGGGGCTCACCTGATTTTTCTCGATTTGGGAGATAAATCCGTTGGTCACACCGGAGCGCTTGGCCAGCTCGCGCTGGGAGAGGGCTGCCTTGGTGCGAACCGCCTTGAGGCGGTGACCGATATCCATCTATAGACACTCCTTGACTGTTTACTATTATTAAAATTGTGTTAAATATCTTATACCACCCTGCTGATGCGTCTAGCTAGGGGTGGCACCAGACAGGGCGATAATGGGCCCTTTTTTATGGATTCAGGTGTTTAATTTAATAGGCATTGGCCGACAGTTGCTAAACACCTTAAGGATGAGGTGACCATGAAACCGATCAGCGACATCAATACGCCCTCCGACATGTCCGCCTTCTGGATGCCGTTCACCGCCAACCAGCAGTTCAAGGCGGCGCCGCGCATCCTGAAGTCGGCAGAGGGGATGTATTATCACTCAGAGGATGGCCGCAAGATACTGGATGGCACAGCCGGACTCTGGTGTTGCAACGCGGGCCATGGTCGGCGCGAGATTGCCGAGGCGGTCTCCCAGCAGATTTCCCACCTCGATTTTGCCCCTACTTTCCAGATGGGCCACCCGCTGCCGTTCGAGCTGGCCAACAAGCTGGTGGAGATCGCTCCCAAGGGGTTTGGCCACATCTTCTACACCAACTCCGGCTCCGAGTCGGTCGATACCGCGCTCAAAATCGCGCTGGCTTGGCAGCGGGCTCGCGGTCAGGGCACCCGTACCCGGCTGATTGGCCGCGAGCGTGGCTATCACGGGGTCGGTTTTGGCGGTATCTCGGTGGGGGGCATTCCCGGCAACCGCAAGTGGTTCGGCTCCCTGCTGACCGGGGTGGATCATCTGCCCCATACCCTCAACATCGCCAAAAACGCCTTCACCAAAGGGTTGCCCGAGGAGGATGTGGCGCTGGCCGACGAGCTGGAGAAGATCGTCTTTCTGCACGATGCCAGCAATATCGCGGCGGTGATCGTCGAGCCCATCGCTGGCAGTACCGGCGTGCTGATGCCCCCCAAAGGCTACCTCAAGCGGCTGCGGGAGATCTGCACCAAACACGGCATCCTGCTGATTTTTGACGAGGTGATCACCGGTTTCGGCCGCCTCGGTTCCCCCTTCGCCGCGCAGGAGTTCGATGTCATCCCCGACATGATCACCTGCGCCAAGGGGCTGACCAACGGCGCTATCCCCATGGGCGCGGTGCTGGTGCAGAAGCACATTTATGACGACATGATGGCGGCAGGCAAGGGGGCCATCGAGCTGTTCCACGGCTACACCTACTCCGGTCATCCTGTGGCTGCGGCTGCGGGTCTGGCGACCCTCGAAATCTATCGCAACGAGAACCTGCTCAGCCGCGCCGCCGATCTGGCGGGCTACTGGGAGGAGGCGGCCCATTCGCTGAAGGGCTGCAAGCATGTGAAGGATGTACGCAACTACGGGCTGGTGGCGGGTATCGAGCTGGAATCGATGCCGGATGCACCGGGCAAACGCGCCTACGAGGTGTTCGTGCGCTGCTTCGAGAAGGGGGCATTGATCCGGGTGACCGGCGATATCATCGCCCTGTCGCCACCCCTTATCATCGAGCGCAGTCAGATCGACGATCTCTTCACCCTGCTGCAGGATGCCCTGCAGGCACAACCCTAACCCATTTGATGGCCCCGCACTGGCGGGGCCTTGCGTTGGTTTGCTCAGCGCATTTACCACATCAGTTATCACGGAGGATACATGACATACAGGGTCAGCAACTTCATCAACGGCCAGCCGCAGGAGAGTCGCAGCGAGCGCCAGGGGGCCATCTTCAATCCCGCCTGCGGCAAGCAGCAGGGGAGTGTGGGGCTTTCCAGCGCCGCCGAGTGTCAGGAGGCGATCGCCATCGCCGAGCGCGCCTTTGCCGACTGGTCGCAAACCCCCCCGCTGGTGCGGGCCCGGGTCTTTTTCCGCTTCAAGGAGTTGATGGAGCAGCACAGGGACGAGCTTGCCCAGCTCATCAGCCGCGAACACGGCAAGGTCTTCTCCGATGCGCAGGGAGAGTTGACCCGCGGGCTGGAGGTGGTGGAGTTTGCCTGCGGCATTCCCCATCTGCTCAAGGGGGAGCACTCTCTCAACGTCGGCCGCGGGGTGGACAGCTACTCCATGATGCAGCCGGTGGGGGTCTGCGCCGGTATCACCCCGTTCAACTTCCCGGCCATGGTGCCGCTCTGGATGTTCCCGGTCGCCATCGCCTGCGGCAACACCTTTATCCTCAAACCCTCCGAGAAGGATCCCTCCCTCTCGTTGCGGATGGCCGAGCTGCTCAAGGAGGCCGGTCTGCCGGATGGCGTGCTCAACGTGGTGAACGGTGACAAGGAGGTGGTAGATGTGCTGCTGACCGACCCGCGAGTAGGTGCCGTGTCATTTGTCGGTTCCACCCCCATCGCCCAGTACATCTATGCCACCGCCTCGGCTCACGGCAAACGGGTACAGGCGTTGGGCGGCGCCAAGAACCACATGGTGGTGATGCCGGATGCGGACCTCGATCAGGCGGTCTCCGCCCTGATGGGGGCTGCTTATGGGGCGGCGGGTGAGCGCTGCATGGCTATTTCGGTGGCCGTGGTGGTGGGGGACGAGACCGCCGATGCGCTGGTGGCCAAGCTGACGCCGCTGGTGGAAAAACTGCGGGTGGGCCCGGGGCTGGGCCAGAGCCCGGAGAACGAAATGGGGCCGCTCATCAGCAAGGAGCATCTGGCCAAGGTGCGCGGCTACGTGGATCAGGGGGTGGCCGAAGGGGCAGTGTTGCGGGTCGATGGCCGCACGCTGAGCCACGACGAGGGTTACTTCATCGGTGGCTGCCTGTTTGACGAGGTGACCCCCGAGATGCGCATCTACCGCGAGGAGATCTTCGGCCCTGTGCTCTCCATCGTACGGATACCGGACTACGAGACGGCACTTCGCCTTATCAACGAACACGAGTACGGCAACGGTACCGCCATCTTTACCTGTGATGGCGACACCGCGCGGGACTTCACGGCGCGGGTGCAGGTCGGTATGGTAGGGGTGAACGTTCCCATTCCGGTGCCGATGGCGTTTCACAGCTTTGGCGGCTGGAAGCGCTCCATCTTCGGGCCGCTCAACATGCACGGGCCGGACGGTGTTCGCTTCTATACCCGGATGAAGACGGTGACGGCGCGCTGGCCCCAGAGCCTGCGCAGTGGTGCCGAGTTCTCCATGCCGACCATGAAGTGACGCGCTGGCGCGTGCTCATGGCCTAACCTCTTGCCCCCGCCGGTCAATGATTGGCGGGGGCGAACTCTGTAAAGGAACAACAGATGCGATTGGGAATTCTCGATTGTGACCGGCTCGATCCCGATCTGGCGGATCGTTTTGGCCCCGTTTACTCCGAGATGTTTATCAGGGGCTTTGCGGCCCTGGCCCCCGAACTGGAATTTCGGGTCTGGTCGGCTCTCGATGGGGAGCTGCCGGAGGATCTGCACGAGTGCGATGCCTGGCTCATCACCGGCTCGCGCCACGATGCTTACAGCGATATTCCCTGGATTCAGGCACTGCGGGCGTGGATCCGCCAGGCGCACGATGCCGACGTCAAGCTGGCAGGTGTCTGCTTCGGTCATCAGGTGATCGCCCAGGCGCTCGGTGGCGAGGTGGTGAAGTCTACCAAGGGGTGGGGGCTGGGTGTGTCGGTGCACCCCATGCTGGTAGATGAGCCCTGGATGGCGCCAGCGCGGGATCATATCCGCATTCTGGCCAGCCATCAGGATCAGGTGGCGCTGCTGCCCCCCGGAGCAACCCGGCTGGCGGGCAACGATTTTTGTCCCAACTTCATGTTCCTGCAGGGGAACAACATAGTGGCCATTCAGGGACATCCGGAATTTTCGGTGGAGTATAACCGGGCGCTGATCGAGCGGCGCCGTGGCCTGTTGCCAGACGAGCGCTACCAGAGCAGCCTCTCCTCGCTGGAGGGGGAGGTGGATTCGGCGACCATGATGCAGTGGCTGCTGCAGTTTCTGGGGATCCTGCCGCTGCGGGCTGGCGCGGCCTGAACCCGGTTTGTCAGCCACCCCTTCGGATGCTAGATTTTGTAGCAAAATGAAGGATCAAGCGCTGAGATGTCGGGATCGGATGGTACACTGGCCGCCCATGTGGCGGCCTGTTTGTCAGGCTTGATTGCCTTCCCGGCCTGAGCCAAAGCTGTCTGAGCCAAACCAGTGTGAGAGTGTGACGCCTTGAAACTACAGCAATTGAAGTATTTGATCGCGATCCGGGACCACAACCTCAATGTGTCCGTGGCTTCCGATGCGCTCTTCACCAGTCAGCCGGGGGTCAGCAAACAGATTGGCCTGCTGGAGAGCGAGCTGGGGGTGCGGATCTTCGAGCGCCGTGGCAAGCATTTGCACCGCATCACCCCGGTGGGGGAAGAGATCATCAAGTGTGCCGAGGCGATGCTCAACATCGAGAGCAAGATCAAGGCGATCTCCCGCGAGTATCTGGATCCGACCGTGGGCACCCTCAATATTCACACCACCCACACGATTGCCCGCTATCTGCTGCCCAAATCGGTTACCTACTTCACCAAGAAGTACCCCAAGATCTCGTTCCACCTCCATCCGGTGATGTCGGCGAGCAAGGAGCAGATCAGCAAGGGTTACTCCGATTTCTCCATCGTTGCCCACGAGATTGGCTTCGACAAGGAGCTGATCGCGCTGCCCGCCTACCTCTGGACTCTCTCGCTGGTGGTGCCGCAGGATCACCCGCTGGCCAAGGTGAAGAAGCCGACCCTGGAGCAGCTCTGCCACTACCCGATCCTCAGCTACGAGAGTGGCGCCACTGGCCGTCAGGTGCAGGACGAGGTGTTTCAGGCGGCGGGGCTGACCCCGAGTTACTACATGACGGTAATGGATGCCGGAGTGATCAAGCGCTACGTGGAGCTGGGTTTTGGCATCGGCATCATCTCCTCGCTGGTGGCCAACGACACCGACAGCCCCGGGCTGGTCTCCATCAATCTGGAGCACCTGTTCAAGCCCTGCCCGGCGCAGATCTGTTTCAGCAAGAGCATCCTGCTGCAGAACTACATGTATGACTTCATCAGCTCCTTCTCGCCCCACCTCACCAAGGAGGTGATCCAGAGTGTGATGCAGCAGCCGAGTCAGGCGCGCATCGACGAGCTGCTGGCCGGGGTAGAGCTGCCCATCTATTGATCCCGATCGGATTCCCGATCGCTGCCGGTTGTCTCTTCTGTCAGGCTGGGCTCTACTCGGGGTTCAGCCTGTCTCTTTTGGGCTATCTCCATCGTCCGAGGTCTCTATGTCCCGCATTCTGCTGCTTGCCAATCTCAACTGTGATCATGTGCTCTCCCTCTCCGAACCGCTGGTGGCGGGGGCCCGGCTGCAATATGTGGATCAGGGGCGCAGGCTCGGCGGTGGCGCGGCCAACACCGGCATCGGGCTGGTGTGGGCGGGCCACGAGGTGACCATTGCTTCCCGTATCGGGCTGGACGAGACCGGCGACTGGCTGCTGGAGCAGGCGGCCGGTTACGGGCTGGATTGCAGCCATGTGGAGCGCTTTGGCGGCGAGACTGGCGAGCTGCTCATTTTGGTGGACTCCACCGGCGAGCGCACCATACTGCGCCGCCCGCGGCGCCCCGATCTGCCCGGCGATCTGCCGCTGGAGGGGATCGATTGCCTCTATGTGAACTATCCCGGCACCGCCATCATCAGTTACATGCGCCAGATGCTCGGCAAGAGCTTCGTGGTAGCCCAGTATCCCAAGGGCGGCCAAGCGCGCCGCCCCTGCCATGTGTTGGTGGCCTCCCGCTCCGATCTCGGCGAGGTGAGCGACCCCTGGCAGCATGCCCGCCAGCTGGCGGGGGAGCAGCTCGAATGGCTGGTGTTGACCGAAGGCAAAGCGGGGGCGGTAGCCATCCACGGCGATGAGCAGATCCGGGTCGCCGCCCGGCCAGTATCTGTGGTCGATACCACGGGGGCGGGGGATGCCTTCGCCGGCGGATTGATCCATGGTCTGGCGCGGGGCATGGCCATCAAGGATGCGTTGCAGTGTGCGGTGGACTGGGGCGCATTTGCCGTAGCCTCCGAGAGCTCCATTCCCTCGGTCGCGCTGAAAAACTGGCTGAAACAACCCCACTGAACCACCTTGCTGGCGGTCGATTGAGGGTCGGTTCGCGGGCCATATGGCTACTCGTAGAGGGGGCTTAGCGAGGGGGACGGTTCGGGAGATTTACCCGCCATAAAGCGGGTAAACGCCGGGCTAACCCGGCAAGTTTGCGATCAATCAAAGAAAGTGTCGATTTATGTGCATCTTCATCGACACCCGGTTGTGCTGCTCTTAACCTGTCACTCCGCAACTCAGATTAAGAGACAGGCCTCCTCTGGCGAGCCAATGGGCAAACAGAGGCAAACCGGTTGTCTCCTGCCTCTTAGCTCAATGTTGTCGTCCTGATTCCTGGCTTGTAGTAAGAGGCAAGTGCGACCATGCAACTGACACGATTTACCGACTACGCCCTGCGTACCCTGACTTTCCTGGCGGTTCAGCCGGGGGATCGTCTGTCGACCATTACCGAAGTGGCCGATACCTTCGGCATCTCTCGCAACCACGTGGTCAAAATTGTGCACCAGCTTGGCATCAAGGGGTACATCGAGACGGTACGCGGCAAGCACGGTGGCATCCGCCTCGGTCGCTCTGCAGTCTCTATCAACCTGCGGGATGTGGTGATGGACATGGAACATGTGCTCTGTCCGGTCGACTGCAAGCGCGAAAACTGCCGTCTCTCCGGTGGCTGCCGCATTCAGGGCATTCTGCGCCGCGCCATGAACGCCTTCCTCGAAGTGCTGGGTGAGTACACTCTGGCTGATGCGGTGCGCGATCCCAATCGTCTCTGCCACCTGCTGGGTATCGAGCAAGAGACTATTGTGACCATGGCCTGACGGGGCGTGGAATATCGAACAAGATGTGAAAGGGGCCTGATGGCCCCTTTTGCTTTTGTAAGCAGGTGGTTTTTAGCGACTGCCCGGCTGGCGGATCAGGGTGATGGCGCCATGCAGACAGGCGAGGCCGCAGGCACCGCAGCCATTGCAGGCATCCATATTGACGTTGATGCCGTCGGCGGTGGCCTTGATCGCCTGCTGGGGACAGGCATCTTCACAGAGCAGGCAGTAGAAGCCCTGCCGTGCCTGACAACTCTCTTCAATCTGTACCCGGGTCTGCACCTGCCGACCCAGTTGCAGGTCGAGGGCGCCGGTGGGACAGGCTCTGGCGCAGCTGCCGCAGTAGCTGCACTGGCCGCAGGCGAGATCGAGCACCGGGGTGCCGGCAATCGGGCTCCCCTCGTACTCTTCCTGGGTGGCCGGTTTGAGCAGACCGCGCGGGCAGGCTTTGAAACACTCGCCACAGCGGGTGCAGAGGGAGAGATACTGGGACTCCTCGATGGCCCACGGCGGGCGCGCTTCATGGCAAACCACGGCGGGCTTGCGGGAAGCTTGCCAACCTTGTGTCAGCCAACGGAGGAAATAGTGAGTCATGCTCGCCCCTGATACCTATTAGGGGTTAATTTTATCGAAGTTTCGGGAAGCAGGCCAGAGAATCGCGGCCGTCAGGATCGCAAGCGCAGTTGCCCTTGTGTAAGCTAGGCGGGTCTTTTTACGTGGTTGAATGAAAACATATGTGGCTATTTCTCTGGCGTGCGTCCCTGCTCTATGTCTTTCCCCTGCTGATGTGGGCCTACTGCCGCATCAAGGATATCGAGTTCGCCGAGCTCGATACCGGCGTCAACACCCACAAGTGGGTGGTGCTGGCCGCCTACCTCATCTACGTGGTGCTCTGGATCCTGGTTAACCGCTATCTCGAACTCTTCCTGCGTCAGCGGAGCCGTAAATGATCGAGCCCGGGCTCTGGGTCATCCTGCTGCCAGCCGCCCTGCTGGCACTCGGAACAGGCTGGCTGATTGGCCGGCGCAGCAGCACGGCGCAGGCTCATGAGCTGCTGCTGGCACAGGAGCGTTATCTGGCGCTGCAGGAGCGTTTTGACGAGTTGCAGGATGAGCGTCAACAGGGGCAGCAGAAGCTGGATCAGCAGCAGACCCTGCTCATCAAACTCACCGCCCGTCTCAAGGATGCGGAAGCGACCCTGCGCAGCGAGCGGCTGGCCGCCGCCGAGAAGCTGCAACTGCAACAGGAGGCGGAGCAGCGCCTCAGCCAGCAGTTCGAGAACCTTGCCAACCGAATCTTCGAGCAAAACTCCGGCAACTTCCGTGAACTCAACCAGAACAGCCTCGATCTGCTGCTCACTCCGCTCAAGGAGCAGCTGGAGGGCTTCCGCCGCCAAGTGGGGGAGACCCACGCGCAGGAAACGGCCCAGCGCCACAGTCTCAAGTTCGAGCTGGAGCGCCTCGCCGAGCTCAATGCCCGTATGACCGAAGAGGCCGCGGCCCTGACCCGCGCCCTCAAGGGCGACAGCAAGCAGCAGGGCAACTGGGGTGAAGTGGTGCTGGCGCGGATCCTCAGCGAGTGCGGCCTGCGTGAGGGCCACGAGTACCACACCCAGGTCAATATCGAGGTGGAGAAGGGCAAGCGCTACCAGCCCGACGTGATCGTCCACCTGCCACAAGAGAAAGACATCATCATCGACGCCAAGGTGTCGCTGACCGCCTACGAGCGCTGGTACAACGCTGATGAAGAGCTGGAGAAGGCGGTGGCGCTCAAGGAGCACGTCGCCTCGGTGCGCAACCATATCCGCGAGCTGGGTCGCAAGGATTACCAGCAGTTGCCCGGGGTGCGTACTCTCGACTATGTGCTGATGTTCGTGGCGGTGGAGCCCGCCTTCCTCACCGCGATGGAGGCAGATCCCTCGCTGGTGCGTTACGGTCTCGACAACAACATCCTGCTGGTGAGCCCCACCAATCTGATGGTGGCGCTGCGCACCATCGAGAACCTGTGGCGCTACGAGCGGCAGAACCAGAATGCCCGCCAGATTGCCGAACGGGCCGGTCGCCTCTACGAAAAGCTGCGGCTGTTTGTTGAGGAGATGCAGCAGATGGGCGGCAGCCTGCACAAGGCGCAGGAGAGCTACGACAAGGCGATGGGACGGCTGGTCAACGGCCGTGGCAACCTGATTGCGCAGGTCGAGCGTTTCCGCGAGTTGGGGGTCGAAGTGACCAAGAGCCTGCCCGAGCCGCTGGTTGAGCGGGCACTGGAGCGTGAGTAGCATTTTACGTGGTCAAAAGGTTTGGATTTACATTGGAAGTAATTAAATTAGTTTTTTGGGTATGTATTCTAGACACTTGGTGTTTATTCTACATTAAACGGTATTGTTAGAATGTTCTTGGGATGTTATGGAAAGCAAAAAACATATTTTTTTTATGGGGTTGATTTCTGTTCTGGTTTTGATTTTATCTAATCAGATTACGGGCCAAATACCAGTTAATAATGGTGCAGGATGGGATGGTTATGAGTATTTAAAATTACTAATTCAATGGCGAGAGTCCGGTCTTGTGCCATCGGATCCATATCGCATGAGTCGAGTTTTTGGATTTTTACCTCTTGTCGTTTCAGAGTTTATATGGACTTTGAGCATAGACGGGTTGATTGTTTTACAGACGGCAATCAATATTGTAGGGATAGGTGTAGCGATTTGTTTTTTCATGGATTATTTATTAAAATGTGGCTCTACGTTAAAAGGAGCTTACAAATATACCATTTCATTATTACTGGCGTGGCCGGTGTTGGTTATGCCCACTTACTATCCGATTCTCAGTGACCATCTTGCAATCATCCTGAGCTGCATTTGTCTCTGGTGCCATATTGAATCAAGATATAAAACCCTTGCTGCTATTTGTGTCATATCCCCTGTTGTCATGCCTGGGTATTTTCTAGTACCTTTTATCCTGTTGTGCATAACGCCTAAATTACAACCTTCAGAATCGTTCATTTATATTTCTGTATCCTCAAAATGGCGACGATTTATTTTTTTCACACTAGCTGTGTTGATGGTGTATTTTGTATTATCTTGGATGTTGAGTATAGATAATGAAGACTTATTGCATGAGGGGTTATTCCTGATACCGTCACTAGTGGAATGGCGATATATGAGTGCAGCTTATGTTGTGATTTTTATGATCTGTGTTGCATGGTTATGGACTCTTCAGCTTCAAGAGGGTTATCTTCTGTCTAGAATTTCACTAAAGCTATTCGTTTTGGGATTGATATCCATAGGGTTCGGACACTCGATGCTTTATTTTTTCTTGGACTGGGACAATGGATTCAAGGGACCCCCTTTTTTGGAAAACATATTTTCTCAGGCTCTTAATGCCCCTTTTAAGCCATTGGTGGCGCATTTTTTCTTGTTTGGACCTGCATTTATTGGTGCATTTTTATTTCTTTTTAAAAAAGAAAGTATGCTAGAAATATCTTATCCCGTAAAATGTTGCTTACTCGCATTTTTACCATTGTTTGTTATTTGTTCTGAAAGTAGACAATGGGTTTCAACTTTGCCACTATTCTTTGCATTTCTCGCCCAAAATTGTTTTTGTGAAAAGAGAGCAAACTTAATAATTATATTTTCTATGTTACTTGCTGTGCCATTGTTTTGGTTATCTGATTATGTAACTAAAGCAATGAAATTAGGTCTATGGCTAGATTCTCTGGAATGGCAAATTTACTTTGGCCGCCAAGGACCATGGATGTCTCAGACAATGTATGCATATTCATTCATAATGATGATATTGTTTATCTTCTTATGGCTTCTTATAAAAACAAAAAAGATACAATGAGTTTTTAATGGCTGCAAATATATGTTTTTATGGATTTTATAATATCCAGGGCGTTGTGATGAATTTATATTAAATCTCAACGGACGATAAATTTAATAGCTATGGCTTTCCCAATAACTAATCTAGTCATAGTTTGCACTGCCCCAAAATAGCATAATATTTGGGTTTTTTTTACAGATGGAGTAATAGTCCTACAGCTAACAAACAAAGTTGAAAGTATGGCCATTCACAAAATAGCATAGATAATATATAGGATTTGATAGCCGTAATTAGATGATAATACTAGTGAAGTAGGACATGAAATACATGAACCATTAAAATTTGTTTTTTACAAATGCGATTCTAGTCATAATATATGTCATGGGTAGTGATAGGATAGTTACCAATACTGGGGCCAGATATATTGGCATGCCAAGAGTGTCAATCCACAGCCAGATTATGACCATCCCAAATAAATATTGAGTTATATAAATAAAAGGGATTGTTAGTATTGTGAGTATGCCATTATGCTCTTTAAAAATAAATTTCCTACCCATGAAGTAAGAAATTAAGATGCCGCAGATGTAACTAATAGTGTAACTCCAAGTATAAGATAGTTGAGTTAGAAGTATCAAATAAATGAGATAGCTTATGGCGGTGTTCGTGCTACCCGCGATAATAAAGCGAATAAACGTGCTTTTTTTTATGTTTTTCAATAGCATTTCAATAGCCATTTAATTTTTCTTTAAATATTCTAGAGAGAAGTTAGAATTATTGCTAGTTACGCAGTGACGTAAACAGCTTTTATCTATTATTTTTGCTGATTGTTGTTGACAACAGCGAAGATATTTGTGGCTTTTATATCTCTATCTTATTTAAGTTAAAGAAACATTCTCCTACTTATAAGTCAACAATACTATTCCTCACTAACAGAGGGCCAGCCAGGGTATGCTAGAGAGCTTAAATATTATAATGTTTTTATTGTTTTGTATCGCATATAAATGGAATGTAACATTTTCAATTCTTATTGAATGTCATTTTTTTCATAGGAATCGCTAGTGGGCGCGATTTGGTATTTTCATATGTTCGCCAAGCATAGGAACCAATAATACCAAGTCCGAGAAGGTTAATACTGCCAAGTAAGGTGATGCTAAATAGTGTCATAGCATATCCAGGTATATCGATTAAACCTGCAATCCTAGCAAAAATCACGCTTGTCCCATAAAGAACTGATAACGTAGAGCCGACAGCCCCTATACGGATAAGAAGTCTAATTGGTAAGTCTGTGAATGAAAAAACACTGTCCATTAGATAATTTAGCTTTTTCTTTATAGTCCAAGCAGATTTACCGTACGCTCTTGCAACTCTTGTATAATTTACAGTCTTACGTCGAAAGCCTAACCAAAATATTTGTGCAATTAATGAGCTGTGTCTTTCCTCAAGGGTTAAAAGATTATCACGAAACTCTTTGTTACAACCGAAGACATCTACACCACCTATAGGCATTTCTGGCACAATGTAGCGTCTATAAAAGTGCCAGAAAATATTTGCTGAAAATTTAGAAAAAAAAGGATCTTGCCTATTTTCTCGTACACCTACAACAACATCTATGGGCTCTGACTTCAATATTTCATTGATGGTGAGAATCAGGCTTGGAGGCTCTTGTAAATCTGCAGCCATTACAGCAAAGGTGTCACCTTTTCCATGTGACAAACCAGTTCTTATTGCCATAAAAGAGCCAAAATTTTTAGAGAGCAATATTAACTGTGAATGAAAATTCTGCTTAGGAAGTTGCTCTTGCAGAAGATCATATGAGTGATCCGGGCTGCCATCAACAACAAAAATCACTTCTAGTTCTCCTTGAAGCTTGGTATCAAGATTTCTTACCGCATCTATAAGTGATGGCAATGATGCTTCGTTTAGGTAGACTGGAATAATAAGTGAAAGCATATGGTCCTCCAGTGTTAGGTTGGGATAAGTCTATTGTCATGTGACTCGTTTAAAAATTTTGCGAACTCATTTTCTGTACCTCATATGAGATCTTGCGGAATCAACATACAGCCCGAGCGTAGATATTACAGTCTCAACATCAGGGTTGCAGTAGTATATCCCTATTGGATGCCATTATCAGTTCGGCTTTCTCGCTATCGCTCAGGAAGGCCAGGGTCAGGCCGTTCTGCTGGGCGGTGCGGATTTCGCTGGCGGTCATGCCAGCGGCCGGAGCGGCCACCTCATATTCGTGCGGCAAGTCGATCCCTTCCACCGCCGGGTCATCGGTGTTGAGGCAGGCCAGCACACCGGCGGCCAGGAACTGGCGGATCGGGTGTTCGGTCAAGCTCGCCACTGTGGTGGTTTGGACGTTGGAGGTGAGACAGGATTCGATGCCGATGCGGTGTTCGGCCAGATAGGCCATCAGGGCCGGATCCTGAATCGCTTTGACGCCGTGGCCGATACGCTCGGCGCCCAGCTCGCGAATGGCCTGCCACATGCTCTCGGGGCCAGCGGCTTCACCGGCGTGTACGGTGACGCGCATGCCTGCATCGCGCACCTTGCGGAAGTGGTCGACAAAGAGTTCGCCCGGGAAGCCCAGTTCGTCACCGGCCAGATCGATGGCGACCAGCTTGTCGCGGTGAGCCAAGCAGGCGGCCAGCTCCTGATTGCACTGCTCGGTGCCGAAGGTGCGGCTCATGATGCCGATCAGGTTGGTCTTGATACCGAAATCGCGGCTGCCAGCGGCCACGCCGTCGATAATGGCTTCCACCACGCCCTGCGGGTGCAGCTTGTGGGCCATGGCCATATAGGCCGGGCTGAAGCGCAGTTCAGCATAGTCGATACCGGCGCGCAGCAGATCTTCCACGTTCTCGTAGGCGACCCGGCGGCAGGCGTCATAGTCAGCCAGCACGGCCACGCCCCAATCCAGCTTCTTCAAAAAGGCAACCAGACTCGGCTCGTTCTCGACGATCTGTACGTGGGGGCGAAGCGCTTCCAGCTCGAATGCGGGCAGCTGGATATTGTGTTGGCGACCCAGCTCGAGGATGGTTTGCGGGCGGATGTTGCCGTCCAGATGGCGGTGCAGGTCGGTCAGGGGGAGAGATCTGTCAATCATGGGGGCGCCCTCGTCGAGTCAGGTTTGAAAGCCTGCCATTCTAGGCGGGGCTTTCAAAAAAGATACCCCGTTTATGGTTAAACGGGGTTCTGGCAGGCGGTGATTTGTCAGGGCGTGATGGGAATCGTTTTTCCCCGGGACTCAGGAGAGATCGAGTTCCTTCAGCTTGCGGGTGAGGGTGTTGCGACCCCAGCCAAGCAGGCGCGCCGCCTCCTGCTTGTGGCCGTGGGTGTGTTCCAGTGCCGTCTCCAGCATGATCCGCTCGAACTGGGGCATGGCATCGGCCAGGATGTCTGTCTCTCCCAGCGCCAACTTGCTGGCCACCCACTCTTGCAACTGTTGCTGCCAGCAACCGGGCAACGCCGGTTGGCCCGGTTCGGCGTTGTGGGTGATGGGGGTGAGCAGCTCGGCAGGCAGGTCGCCGACCAGAACCTCCTGCCCCGAGGCCATCACGGTAAGCCAGCGGCAGACGTTCTCCAGCTGGCGCACGTTGCCCGGCCAGGGCAGGCGGCTGATATAGGCTTGGGTATCCGGGTGCAGGCTCTTGGCCTCGACGTTCAGCTCTTTGGCTGCGCGCAGCAGGAAGTGACGGGCCAGCTGGGGGATATCCTCACGGCGCTCCTTGAGGGCGGGGATGTGGATTCGGATGACGTTGAGGCGGTGGAACAGATCCTCGCGAAACTCGCCATCGGCGACCCGTTTCTCCAGATTCTGGTGGGTGGCGGCGATGATCCGTACATCCACCTGCACCGGCTGATGGCCGCCGACCCGGTAGAACTGGCCATCGGCCAGCACCCGCAGCAGTCGGGTCTGCACATCCAGCGGCATATCGCCGATCTCGTCGAGAAACAGGGTACCGCCGTCGGCCTGCTCGAAGCGGCCGTGGCGGATGTTGTTGGCGCCGGTAAAGGCCCCCTTCTCGTGACCGAACAGCTCGGATTCGATGAGATCTTTGGGGATGGCCGCCATGTTGAGGGCGATAAAGTTCTTGTGAGCACGCGGGCTGTGCTTGTGCAGCGCATGGGCGACCAGCTCCTTGCCGGTACCGCTCTGGCCGTTGATCAGCACCGAGATGCTGGAGCGTGACAGGCGGCCGATGGCACGGAACACCTCCTGCATCGCCGGCGCCTCACCGATGATCTCCGGTGTGGCTGTCGCCTCTTGCTGGCGAGACTTGCGCTTGGTGCGTTGCTCCTTGAGGTGATTCTCGGCGCGGCGCACCAGGGTCACCGCCTCGTCGATGTCGAACGGCTTGGGCAGGTACTCGAAGGCGCCGCGCTGGTAGGCGTTGACCGCGCTGTCGAGATCCGAATGGGCGGTCATGATGATGATGGGCAGATCGGCCTGACGGCGGTGGATCTGCTCCAGCAGGCTCAGGCCGTCGATGCCCGGCATCCGGATATCGGAGAGGATCACATCGGGCGAGCGCAGCTCAAGGGCGTGCAGCAGGGCTTCGCCATCGGCAAAGCTCTCGCAGTTGAAGCCTTCGCTGCCGAGAGTGCGCTCCAGCACCCAGCGGATAGAACTGTCGTCATCGACGATCCACACTTTTGCGGTCATGGGGTTCCCTTACTTGCGAAGCGGTAGAAAAATGGTGAATTCGGTGTGACCCGGCCAGCTGATGCAGTCAATTCGCCCCTTGTGCTGGTCGATCAGGTTCTGGGCGATGGAGAGGCCGAGCCCGGTTCCCCCCTCCTTACCGGTGATCATGGGATAGAACAGGGTGTCGCGAATGGCATCGGGAATGCCGGGGCCGTTGTCGATGATCTTGATCTCCGCTGCCAGCCGGTAACGCTGGCCGTGGATGGTGATCTGGAACGCGGTGCGGGTCTTGATACGGATAAGCCCGGTCTGATCCCCCAGCGCTTCGGCCGCGTTGCGCACTATGTTGAGAAACGCCTGCTGCAGCTGATCCGGCTCCATCTCGAATTCGGGGATGCTGGGATCGTAATCCCGTTCGATGCGAACAGAGGGAGGGAGTTCGAGCTCCACCAGTCGGCGTACCTGCTCCAGCACCGAATGGACATTGTGCATCTGATGACGGCCGGGGCGCTGGGGGCCGAGCAGGCGATCGACCAGTACCCGCAGCCTGTCAGCCTGTTCGATGATGATGCCGGTATATTCGCGCAGGGCCGGATCCGGCAGCTCTTTTTGCAGCAGCTGCGCCGCGCCGCGCAGGCCGCCGAGGGGATTCTTGATTTCGTGGGCCAGCCCGCGCACCAGCTCCTTGGCCGCCAGCTGCTGGGCATGTTGCTGCTGCTCCTGACTGATCTTCTTCTGCTGGTCGATCTTGCGCAGCTCCACCACCAGCAGACGCTGTTCGTGGTCGGCCATCGGGGTGGCGCTCAGCTCCACCAGTCGCGGTTCTCCTTCCACCACCAGAGTCACTTCGCTGTCGGTAAAGCCCTGCCCTGAAACGAGGCACTGCTTGAGTCGCTGCAAATCGAGGGATATATGTTCCAGCAGATGGGGCAGTTCGATGCCGATCAGCCTGCGTTCACTGAGAGAGAGCAGCTGTTCAGCCGCCGGGTTGACGAATTGGATGCAGAGCCGCTCATCCATCAGGATCACGGCGGTCAGCAAATTATCCAAGAGTGTTTTGGCGTTGTCCGAGCGGGTTGGCACAGGTTTCTCCCTAAAACGGTGCTGTGCACCTGCAATGCACCGATATGGTGCATTGAGTTTACCCGCATCGGTGCGCTATATCACCCCTAGTTGGCTTTGGGGGTGGGTTTGGGAGCCGGATCCACGCTTGCTCTATGCAGGTAAAAGGTGACTGGAGTGGATTTAGCAAGGATCGTACCGTCTTTGGCGAGCAGTTCTAGCTGGGCCTCGTGGGCGCCGCGATCGACGTTTTCGACCCGGATCGAGAGGCTGTTGCTGACAAGGGGAGCCGCTTTGCCATCCAGGGTCAGGCGCACATCATACTGGGTCGGAGGTTTGGGGCTGATGGTGCCCTGAAAGACGATGTTGCCTGTGTTGTCGCGCAGGGTGCTGCCCTGTTCCGGGGAGAGCAGTTCGATGGTCAGCTTGGCCGCCTCTTTCTCTTTCTTGGCATCGGCGCCAGTCAGGCTGTTGAAGTTATCCACCTGCACCGATCTGGGGGCGCTGCTGCCCAGCAGCGGGGCGACCCGCAGATCGACCTCTTTGGCGTTTTTGCCGGGTGGTGGCGCATCCGAGTAGTGGGTGATGCCATTGCCATCGACCCAGGAGTAGACCTTGGCCGCGTCCGCACCGAACGAGGTCAGCAACAGGAGGCCGAGCACCCCTATGCCATGCTTGTTGTTCATCCATCTCTCCTTGACGGTATTTTGCTTAATCCTATCAGAGAAAAAACCCGCCAGATGGCGGGTTTTGTCACGATTAAGCAAGCTGACCAGATTTAAACGGCCAGTCTGCTGAGACTTAGACGGAGTAGTACAGTTCGAACTCCAGCGGGTGCGGGGTCATGCGCACACGGTCAACATCCTGCTGTTTCAGTTCCAGATAGGAGTTGATGAAGTCATCGCTGAACACGCCGCCGCGGGTCAGGAACTCGCGGTCAGCATCCAGAGCGGCCAGGGCTTCGTCCAGAGAACCGGCAACGGTCGGCACTTCAGCAGCTTCTTCCGGCGGCAGGTCATACAAGTTCTTGTCCATGGCATCGCCCGGATGGATCTTGTTGATGATACCGTCCAGACCGGCCATCAGCTGGGCTGCGAAGGCCAGGTAGGGGTTGGCAGCCGGATCCGGGAAGCGCACTTCGATACGACGGGCTTTCGGGCTCGGTACCACCGGGATACGGATGGAGGCAGAGCGGTTGCGGGCAGAGTAAGCCAGCATGACCGGTGCTTCATAACCCGGAACCAGACGTTTGTAGGAGTTGGTGGTCGGGTTGGCGAAGGCGTTGATGGCCTTGGCGTGCTTGATAATACCGCCGATGTAGTGCAGAGCCATCTCGGACAGACCGCCGTACAGGTCACCAGCGAACAGGTTGACGCCGTTCTTGGCCAGAGACTGGTGGCAGTGCATGCCGGAGCCGTTGTCACCGAACATGGGTTTCGGCATGAAGGTCACGGTCTTGTTGTAGGCGTGGGCCACGTTGTGGATCACGTACTTCAGTACCTGCACTTCGTCAGCTTTCAGCGTAAGAGTGTTGAAGCGGGTAGCGATTTCGTTCTGACCGGCAGTGGCCACTTCGTGGTGGTGAGCTTCAACGACCTGGCCCATCTCTTCCAGCACCAGACACATGGCGGCGCGGATATCCTGGGAAGAGTCGACCGGTGCAACCGGGAAGTAACCGCCTTTCACGAACGGACGGTGACCCTTGTTGCCATGCTCATAGGCAGTGCCGGAGTTCCATGCGGCTTCTTCAGATTCGATTTTCACGAAGCTGTGGCCCATGGTGTTGGAGAAGGTGATGTTGTCGAACATGAAGAATTCCGGCTCCGGCCCGAACAGCACGGTGTCAGCGATGCCGCTGGACTTCAGGAAATCTTCTGCACGCTTGGCGATGGAGCGCGGATCGCGGTCGTAGCCCTGCATGGTGGCAGGCTCCAGCACGTCACAAACGATGTTCAGGGTGGTCTCTTCGGTGAACGGGTCCAGCTTGGCGGAGGCTGCGTCCGGCATCAGTACCATGTCGGATTCGTTGATGCCCTTCCAGCCGCCGATGGAGGAACCATCGAACATCTTGCCGTCTTCGAAGAAATCTTCATCAACCTGGTGAGCAGGGATGGATACATGCTGCTCTTTACCCTTGGTGTCGGTAAAGCGCAGATCAACAAACTTGACTTCGTGTTCCTGGATCAGGGCCAAAACGTTCTGGGCTGACATGCTAAGTAACCTCCGGTGTTAAAACTCTCTGGGTGAATGCGTCGTCGTATTCACATAAGCCAGTATCGTGCCAAGTTTGTGACAGCTTGATTTCAGGGCAATCTCGCTGAAGAGGCTCCCCAAAATCAGGCGATCTCGACTCGCGTTGCATCAATTTAGTGCGATGGTGGATCGTTTTGGTGCACTGTAATGGTGCGCGAAATACGGTCACCGCCCATCTAAGCAGGGTTTGTCAGAGAGGTCTATGATCCAGATCTGTTGTTATGCGCGAATGTACTGCAATTCTGCTAGGCAGATCACAAAGGCAAGAGTACAATTAGCGCCCAATTTTACCCGGTGATTGAGGCGAGAATGTTAGAGAATTTACGCAATATTGCGATTATTGCGCACGTTGACCACGGCAAAACGACTCTGGTTGATAAGCTGCTGCAGCAGTCCGGCACCCTGGACCGCTCCACGGAAGGCCAGGAACGGATCATGGACTCCAATGATCTGGAACGGGAACGTGGCATCACCATTCTCGCCAAGAACACTGCGATCCGCTGGAATGACTACCGCATCAACATCGTTGATACCCCGGGTCACGCCGACTTCGGTGGTGAAGTAGAGCGCGTACTGTCCATGGTTGACTCCGTGCTGCTGCTGGTTGACGCCGTAGACGGCCCGATGCCGCAAACCCGTTTCGTGACCCAGAAGGCGTTCGCTCAGGGTCTGAAGCCGATCGTGGTCATCAATAAGGTTGACCGTCCGGGTGCTCGTCCTGACTGGGTAATGGATCAGGTATTCGACCTGTTCGACAACCTGGGCGCGACTGACGAACAGCTGGATTTCAAAGTTGTTTACGCCTCTGCACTGAACGGTTGGGCCACCATGGATCAGGACGTCGAGTCCGAGAACATGGAGCCGCTGTTCCAGGCTATCGTTGACAACGTTGAAGCGCCGAAGGCTGATGCCGAAGGTGGTTTCCAGATGCAGATCTCCCAGCTGGACTACAACTCCTACGTGGGCGTTATCGGTATCGGCCGTATCACCCGTGGTCGCGTCAAGACCAACCAGCAAGTCACCATCGTTGGTGCTGACGGCAAGACCCGTAACGGTAAAGTCGGTCAGGTGCTGGGTTACCTGGGTCTGTCCCGTACTGAAGTTACCGACGCGCAAGCGGGTGACATCATCGCTATCACCGGTCTGGGCGAGCTGAAAATCTCCGACACCATCTGTGACAACGGTGCCGTTGAAGCCCTGCCGCCGCTCTCCGTTGACGAGCCGACCGTGAACATGACCTTCCAGGTCAACACCTCACCGTTCGCCGGTAAAGAGGGCAAGTTCGTGACCTCCCGTAACATTCTGGAGCGTCTGAACCAGGAGCTGGTCCACAACGTGGCCCTGCGCGTGGAAGAGACTGATGATCCGGACAAGTTCCGTGTATCCGGTCGTGGTGAACTGCACCTCTCCATCCTGATCGAAAACATGCGTCGCGAAGGTTACGAACTGGCTGTGTCCCGTCCGGAAGTAATCCTGCGTACCGTTGATGGCGTTCTGCAAGAACCGTTCGAAACCGTAACTGTGGACGTTGAAGAAGCGCACCAGGGTTCCGTGATGGAGCAACTGGGTCTGCGTAAGGGCGAAATGACCAACATGACTCCGGATGGCAAGGGTCGTGTCCGTCTGGACTTCATGATCCCGAGCCGTGGCCTGATCGGTTTCCAGACCGAGTTCATGACCATGACCTCAGGTACCGGTCTGCTGTACCACACCTTCGACCACTACGGTCCGCACAAGGGTGGCAGCATCGGCGAGCGTCAGAATGGCGTGCTGATCTCCAACGCAACCGGTAAGGCTCTGACCTACGCCCTGTTCGGTCTGCAAGACCGCGGTCGTCTGTTCATCGGTCACGCGACCGAAGTGTACGAAGGCCAGGTGATCGGTATTCACTCCCGTTCCAACGACCTGACTGTTAACTGCCTGAAAGGCAAACAGCTGACCAACATGCGTGCCTCCGGTACCGACGAAGCTCAAGTGCTGACTCCGCCGATCCGCATGACTCTGGAACAGGCTCTCGAGTTCATCGATAACGACGAACTGGTAGAAGTGACTCCGAAGAACATCCGTATCCGTAAGAAATTGCTGACCGAGCTGGATCGCAAGCGCTCTGGCCGTGGTTAATGCTATGTGCTGAGTCTCGGCAGCCCTTGCGGCCGCTGACGGTTCACTGATAAACGGACCCAAACCTCTGGTTTGGGTCCGTTTTTTTATGCTTGTGATCCGCTCTGGCCATCCTGATGAGCTCGTTCAGGCCATCCGGTAATGGGGCTGATGAGCGTTGAGCGAAGATCGTGGGGGTGGGTGAGATAAAAAAGCCGCAGCGGATGAACGCTGCGGCTTTTTGCTGGCTTGCAGTAAGGGGTTACTGGCGCCAGAAGGAGGGGAAGAAGAGCACGGCGACCGTCAGGATCTCCAGTCGTCCCAGCAGCATGCCGAATGACAGCAGCCATTTGGCCGATTCCGGCAGGCTGGCAAAGTTGGTGCTGGGGCCGACCACAGGGCCCATGCCCGGGCCGACGTTGGCAACGGCGGTGATGGAGCTGGATATGGCTGTCAGAGGGTCAAGCCCTATGGCGCCCAGCAGCGCAGCTATCACCAGAATGATGGCGAAGTAGGCCAGTACGAATGAGATCATCGAGCGGATGATGGCGTCATTGACCGTCCGGCCGTTGTACTTCTGGGGGAATACGGCAGAGGGGTGCATCAGCTGGCGCATCTGCTTTCTGAACAGGGCGAATGCCACCTGTACCCGGAAGATCTTGAGACCCCCCGCAGTGGAGCCTGAGCAGGCCCCCAGCGCCAGCAGCACGATGAAGACGATGCTGGCGAGCGGCCCCCAGGTGCCGAAGTCACCAAGGCCGTAGCCGGTGGTGGTGAGCACCGAGACGATGTTGAAGCAGCTGATGCGCAGGGCATCCCAGAAGCCGAACAGGTCTCTCTCCCACAGATAGAAGGTCATGATGACGGTGACCCATACCACCAGCCAGAAGAAGCCTCGCACCTGGGCATCCTTGAACAGGCTGTTGTCCCTGTGGTTGAGGCTCTGCACATAGAGCAGGAAGGGCAGGCCGCCAAGGAACATGAACAGGGTGCCAATCCAGTGAGCCGAGTTGGAGAAGTGGGACATGGATTGATCGGAGGTGGAGTAGCCGCCGGTACTGAGGGTGGTCATGGCGTGGTTGATCGCTTCGAACATGTTCATGCCGCTGGCCCAGTAGGCCATGAAGCAGAGCATGGAGAGCACCAGATAGACCACGACGATGTTGTTGGCGACCGTCTTGGCCCGCGGCGCGCTTTTGTCCGACCAGTCCGAGCTCTCGGTCTGGAACAGCTTCATACCGCCGACGTTGAGGTAGGGCAGCACGGCAACCGCCATCACGATAAAGCCAACCCCGCCCAGCCACTGCAGGATGGAACGCCACAACAGGATGCTGTGGGCCATGTTGTCGAGGCCGGAGAGCACGGTGGAGCCCGTGGTGGTCACTCCCGACATAGTCTCGAAGTAGGCGTCGGTGAAGTTGATGTGGGTGATGAAAACAAAAGGCAGGGCGCCGAAAGCGCAGGCCACCACCCAAACCGAGGTGGTGAGCAGGAACATCTCCCGCACCCCCAGATGAAACTCCGCTTTGCGGCCGTAGTGGAGGCAGAGCAGGGCGGCGCCGTGAGTGATCAGCACGGACTTGAGAAACTCGACAAATCCCTCTGACCCGGTGAGCAGTGCCAGCAAGGTGGGCAGCCACATGAAGAGCGCCAGCTTGGAGAGCACCAGCCCGAGGGTGAAGATAATGGGACGCAGCTTGATCATGTTCGATAACCTGGTCGTTGATTAACAAAAGACCCGGACCATCCCCTTGGGGGAGCTGAGCCGGGTCTGGTTTGACAGCCTGTGCGCATGAAGACGTTACAGGAAGAAGGGGCTTGGCTGGAATAGCCGCTCCACTTCCGGGATGTACTTCTTGTCCACCAGGAACATGACCACGTGGTCATCCTGCTGGATCTTGGTGCGATCGTGGGCGATCAGCACCTCATCCCCGCGTACCACGGCACCGATAGTGGTGCCCGGTGGCAGCTTGAGTTCGCCAACCGTCTTGCCGACCACCTTGGAGGTGTTCTCGTCGCCGTGGGCGATCGCCTCGATCGCCTCGGCCGCGCCGCGGCGCAGACTGTAGACGTTGGCGATATCGGCCCGGCGCACGTGGGTCAGCAGGGCCGAGATGGTGGCCTGCTGGGGCGAGATGGCGATATCGATGGAGCCACCCTGCACCAGATCGACGTAGGCGCCGCGCTGGATCAGCACCATGGTCTTCTTGGCGCCCATCTTCTTGGCGAGCAGCGCCGACATGATGTTGGCCTCATCCTCGTTAGTCACGGCGATGAAGACGTCGATCTGGTCGATGTGCTCCTCGGCCAGCAGCTCCTGATCCGCCGCATCGCCACAGAAGACGATGGTGTTCTCCAGCAGTTCGGAGAGCTGCTCCGCCCGCTTCTGGTTGCGCTCGATGAGCTTGACGCTGTAGCGCTTCTCCAGCTGGCGGGCGAGACCCGCGCCGATGTTGCCACCACCGACGATCATGATGCGGCGGTAGGGGCTCTCGAGGCGCTGCAGCTCCGACATCACGGCACGGATATGGCCCGCGGCGGCAACGAAGAAGACCTCGTCATCCGCTTCGATGATGGTGGTACCTTGCGGACGGATCGGGCGGCCCTGACGGAAGATAGCCGCTACCCGGGTCTCGATGTTGGGCATGTGCTCGCGCAGGGTTGAGAGGGCGTTACCCACCAGCGGGCCGCCGTAGTAGGCCTTGACCGCCACCAGACCGACGCGGCCACCTGCAAAATCAACCACTTGCAGGGCACCCGGATATTCGATCAGGCGACGCACATAGTCGGTCACCAGTTGCTCCGGCGCGATCAGGTGATCCACCGGCACCGATTCCGGCAGGAACAGGCGATCCCGCTCGGTCAGATAGGCGGGCGAGCGGATCCGTGCCACCTTGTTCGGGGTGTTGAACAGGGAGTAGGCCACCTGACAGGCGATCATGTTGGTCTCGTCACTGTTGGTGACGGCGACCAGCATGTCGGCATCCTGAGCACCCGCTTCGCGCAGCACCTTGGGGTGGGCGCCGTGACCGTTGACCACCCGCAGGTCAAACTTGTCCTGCAGTTCGCGCAGGCGTTCGCTGTCGGTGTCGACGATGGTGATGTCGTTGTTCTCCCCGGCCAGGTTCTCGGCCAGAGTGCCGCCGACCTGGCCGGCTCCCAAAATGATGATCTTCATAGGGAACGTCTACTCACGTTGAGGCAGTAAAGGGGCATTTCGCCTGCATGGCGATTGCCCCGGAAGAAGCATGTCAGCGTCACAGCTTGACCAGCTTGGCGTAGTAGAAGCCATCCATCTCGGCTTCACCCGGCAGGAACTGGCGACCCGGGCAATCCGGGGTGTCCTGTTCGTGCAACGGTACCAATTTGGCATCTTTGGTCGCGGCAAGGAAGGCGCGGATCTGGTCGCGATTCTCTTCCGGCAGGACGGAGCAGGTGGCGTAGAGCAGGGTGCCGCCGCTCTTCAGCTTGCCCCAGAGGGCGTTCAGAATACGGCGCTGCAGCTCGGCCAGCTCGCGGATGTCCTGATCACGGCGCAACCACTTGATATCGGGGTGGCGACGGATAACACCAGTGGCGGAGCAGGGGGCATCCAGCAGGATGCGGTCGAACTGGCCCTCCGGCCACCACTGTTCCGGTGCCGCGGCATCGCCGTGGATCACTTTGGCGGTCAGGCCGATGCGATCCAGGTTCTCCTGCACCCGCTTGAGGCGGTTCTCGTCTGCATCGACGGCGACCACGCCAGCCAGCTTGGGCTGACGCTCCAGCAGGTGGGCGGTCTTGCCGCCGGGGGCGGCGCAGGCATCCAGCACCCACTCACCCGGTTGCGGGTCGAGCAGGGCGGCAGCCTGTTGTGCTGCACCATCCTGTACCGAGCAGTCACCGACCTCGAAGCCGGGCAGCTTGGTCACATCGCAGGGACGCTCCAGCAGGATGCAATCCTCGCCCTCTTCACCGGCCACCGCATTGATGCCGGCTTCGGCCATGCGAGCCAGCATGGCATCGCGGCTCTGGCGCTGGCTGTTGTTGCGGATCCACATGGGGGGACGCTGGTTGTTCGCCTCCATGATGAATTCCCACTCATCGTGATAGGCCTGACGCAGGCGCTTGGTGAGCCACTCCGGATGACCGAGGCGAATGCTGGGAACGCGGTCGATGCGCAGCAGAATGACTTCGGCGCTGCGCTGGAAGTTGCGCAGCACGCCGTTGATGAGGCCACGCAGGGAGGTGCCCTTGAGCAGTTTGACGGCGTTGACGGTCTCGGCCACCGCGGCGTGAGCCGGAATGCGGGTGTAGATGAGCTGATAGAGACCGACCAGGATGAGGTAGTGGAAAATGCGGCTCTTGTTTTTGAGCGGCTTGTCCATCATCTCGTTGACTGCCGCATCAAGGCGGGGCAGCCAGCGCAGGGTGCCGTAGCAGAGTTCTTGCAGGAGAGCGCGATCGCGAGGTGCAACCTTCTCCTGGGCAGCAGGCAGAACAGCGGAGAGGGATTGACCCTGATCCAGCACCTGTTGAATAACGAGAGCGGCCTGTGCACGTGTTTTCATAGAGTTACCTTAGATGCGCAAGTCGGGGCCTGGGCCCCGCTTGTGTCAATTCAATCCAGTTCAATTCAATTGCGTGCCGGGTTCAAACCAGTCGCGGCGAGAGTTGAGCAGATCCGAAACGGACATCGCCTTCTTGCCGGGCGGTTGCAGGGTCAGCAGGCGCAATACCCCTTTGCCGGTGGCGATATCGATCCCCTGCTTGTCGGCCTTGAGCAGGGTGCCGTCGGGTTGGCCGTGGTCGCTGTCAATGACGGCGGCTTGCCATACCTTGACGGTCTGGTCAGCCACTTCAAACCAGCTGATGGGCCAGGGGTTGAACGAGCGGATGCAGCGTTCGATGGCAACAGCCTCCATCGACCAGTCGATGCGGGCCTCTTCCTTGGAGAGCTTCTCGGCGTAGTTGGCCAGCGCATCATCTTGTGCCTCGGCAGCGGTTTCACCGGCGGCCATGGCATTGATGGTGTCGACCAGTGCCTGCGGGCCCAGCTCGGCCAGCTTGTCATAGAGGCTGGCGGAGGTCTCGTCGGCGGCGATGGGGCAGGTCACTTTGCGGATCATGGCGCCGGTATCCAGCCCCACATCCATCTGCATGATGGTGACGCCGGTTTCGGCATCGCCCGCCCAGATAGAGCGCTGGATCGGTGCGGCACCGCGCCAGCGGGGCAGCAGGGAGCCATGGACGTTGATGCAGCCCAGCCGCGGGGTATCGAGTACCACCTTGGGCAGGATCAGACCATAGGCCACCACCACCATTAGGTCGGCGCCAAGGGCGGCCAGTTCGGCTTGCGCCTCTTCCTTGCGCAGAGAGGCAGGTTGGTAAACCGGCAGGTTGTGGGCCAGTGCCAGCTCTTTGACCGGGCTGGCGGTGAGCTTCTGGCCACGGCCAGCGGGCTTGTCAGGCTGGGTATAAACGGCAACGACCTCGTGGTCGGAAGACAACAACGCCGCCAGGTGACGGGCGGCGAAGTCGGGAGTACCGGCAAAAATCAGTTTCAGCTTATTCAATGGGGCAGATCCTCAGAGGACTTTGCGATCTTCACGGGCCATCTTTTCCAGCTTCTGGCGAATGCGCTGGCGCTTGAGCGGGGACAAGTAATCCACAAACAGCTTGCCGACCAGATGATCCATCTCATGCTGGATGCAGATGGCGAGCAGATCGTCGGCTTCCAGCTCGAACGGCTTGCCGTTGCGATCCAGGGCGCGGATTTTGATCTGTTCAGCGCGAGGCACCAGAGCTCGGCTGCCGGGCACGGAGAGGCAACCCTCTTCAATGCCGGTGCTGCCGCACTGCTCGATGACCTCCGGATTGATCAATACCAGAGGATCTTCACGGTTTTCAGAGACATCGATCACTATGATGCGCTGGTGAATGTCGACCTGAGTCGCGGCCAGGCCAATGCCTTCCTCCGCGTACATGGTTTCGAACATATCATCTACAATCTGTTGTAACTCGGGTGTAAAGGTCTCGACAGGGGCTGCAACGGTGCGCAGGCGCTCATCGGGAAAACGCAATACATCTAGAATGGCCATAGTTTTTTCTTTAGTTTCGTATAAATGCAGTCAATATTGGCGTAATTCTAGTCATTTACGCCGACAAAAAACAGCAACACTTTGCGTACAGAAGTAACAGGGAGTGTTATGTATCTGAAGCAAACCATCCTCGCCTGCCTGCTGGTGACCGTGAGTCAGGCAGCATTGGCCGATCAGCTGAGGCTGAAAGCGGGTTACCCCGAAAGCTATGTAGTGCAAAAAGGCGACACCCTGTGGGATATCTCCGGCAAGTATCTTTCCGAACCCTGGCTCTGGCCCCGTCTCTGGAACATCAATCCGCAGATTGCCAATCCTCACTGGATCTACCCCGGTGATGTACTGCATCTGAGCTGGGTCAATGGTGAACCCCGGCTCGGCAAGGCGATGCAGGGTGGCAAGCAAGTCATCCGTCTCGGCCCGAAAACCCGTTACGAGAACAAGGCCAACCCCATTCCGACCTTGCCTATCAGCGAGATCGGCCCCTTCCTGCAAACCGACCATGTTCTGGCTGACAGCCAGCAGCAGAAAACCTTGCCCTATCTGCTGGGGTCGGATCAGAAACATATCGGCATGCTGGAGGGGGACACCCTCTATGTGCAGGGCTCCCTGACGCCGGGGCAGGTTTATGGCATTTATCACCCCGGAGTGGTCTACAAGGATCGCGAAACCGGTGAACTGCTGGGCCAGGAGGCGATCTTTGCCGGTGTGGTGCGGGCCGTGGCGCGTCTTGATGGCGATCGGACCGAGGTGACTCTGACTCATAACCAGCGCGAAGTGCTGCAGGGCGACAAGGTGATGCCGCTGCCCGCTCAGGAGAACATGCCCGCCGTCTTCACACCGAAAGCGGCACCTGCCATCACGCCGGGCTATATCATCGATTTGCCGAACAAGACCCGGGGCGGTGGCAAGTTTGATGTGGTACTGATCAACCGGGGTGGCCGCGATCAGCTAGTCGCCGGGGATGTACTGGATGTCAGACGGCCCGGTGCTGCTCTGGTCACCAAGAATGGCGATGTACAGTACAAGGAGCTCTCGTCGGTTTTTAACCGGGTGTTTTACAGCAGCAACAAGAAGGCACCACTACCCTCTGAAGCGATTGCCCGTGTCATGTTGTTCAAGGTGTATGACAAGCTGAGTTACGGTCTCATCATGCAGAGTAACGACATGGTGAGTGCGGGCTATCAGGTCACTCACTTCTGACGTGAACTACCCCGACGCGCGTCTGGCGCTCTGGCTAACTCTCGATGCGGTCACCGGTATCGGTCCGGTGACCGCTGCACGTCTGTTGGAGCGGGCCGGGGGAAGTATTGAGACCCTGTTCCAGAGCGATGAAGCGCAACTGCATGGTATGGGGCTGTCGTCAGAGCAGATCAAACAACTGCGCTGGCCCTCGCCAGTGGTTGAGCAGAGCCTGGCTTGGACTGCTTTGCCTGACAATCTCCTTATTCCGCAAGATCACCCGGTTTATCCACCCTTGTTACGGGAAATTCCCGCAGCCCCCCTGTTGCTCTACTGTCGTGGCGATCTTGCTGCGCTATCGCGACCCCAGCTGGCAATGGTGGGGACACGCCATCCTACCTATGCAGGTAAAGATAATGCCTCCCGCCTCTGTAGCGAGCTGGTTGGATGCGGGTTAGCCATCACCTCGGGCCTTGCGCTCGGTATCGATGGTGTTTGCCATCAGCAAGCGCTGGCTTGTGGCGGTATCACCCTTGCCGTGTTGGGTTCCGGGCTGGATTGCCTCTACCCCAAACGCCATCAGGGGCTGGCAGGCCAGATTCTGGAGAGCGGTGGTTTGCTTATTTCCGAGCTGGCGCCGGATAAAGGGCCGCTGGCTGAACATTTTCCTCGTCGCAACCGTATTATCAGTGGTCTGTCGTTGGGAACTCTGGTGGTGGAGGCGACCGAGCAGAGTGGGTCGCTGATCACCGCTCGCTATGCGCTTGAACAGGGGCGCGAAGTGTTTGCGGTACCCGGTGCCCCGCAAAACGCCCAGGCGATAGGGTGCAACAGATTAATTCAGCAGGGGGCCAAACTTGTGCTGAGTGCGGCCGATATAGTGGAAGAGCTGCCAGAGTGGGTCGCACGGCCACATCCGTCGGTTACACCATCTGAGCAACCGCATAATAGCGAATTGCCTTATTCCGATTTGTTGGATAACGTAGATTATGAGACCACGAGCGTGGATACCGTTGCCGAACGGGCCCAGCTTCCTGTCGAAGTGGTATTGGGCAGGTTGGTAGAGCTGGAGCTGGCCGGTGCAGTGATGGCGGTAGCCGGTGGATACGTCAGAGCGAGGAGGGCGAATCATGTTTGATGTATTGATGTACCTTTTCGAGACCTACATCCACAGCGATGCAGATGTGATGGTCGAGCAGGATGAGCTCACCGACGAGTTGAGCCGGGCCGGTTTCGATAAAGAAGAGATCGACAAGGCGCTCGACTGGCTGGAGCGACTAGCCAATCTGCACGATAGCGAGCGAGAGGTCTATGTCACCGCCAGTGCGCAAGGCTCGATGCGTATCTATGCTCCGCAAGAGCTGGCACGCCTCAGCACCGAGTGCCGCGGCTTCCTGCTCTTTCTGGAACAGGCCCAGGTGCTGAATGCCGAAACCCGCGAGATCTGTATCGAGCGCCTGCTCGAACTGGACAAGCCGGATATCGAGCTGGATGACCTTAAGTGGGTCGTCATGATGGTGCTGTTCAACGTACCGGGCAGTGAAAATGCCTACCAGCAGATGGAAGAGCTGGTGTTTGATGAGTCAGACGGCGTCATTCACTGACAGTCCGCTGCCGCGCTGGTAGAATTCAGGCCATCTGGATTTCAAGGCGCGGCCCATGTCAAAAATCGATCATCACCTCTTTTCAGCCCACGAACATGCCTTCGAGCGCGAGCCGTGCCCGCAGTGTGGGGCCGAGCTGGTGATCCGCCAGGGCAAACATGGCCCATTTCTAGGCTGTTCTGCCTATCCTGCCTGTGATTACATACGCTCCCTGACGCCATCCGGCCGCGACATCGAAAAGGTGCTCGAAGGCTCTGCCTGTCCCGATTGCGGAGAGCCGCTGGCGATCAAGAAGGGGCGTTACGGTCTGTTTGTCGGTTGTACCCAGTATCCGGCCTGCCAGCATATCGAATCCCTGCAGGAGAGCGACGATACCCAGATCCTCTGCCCCGAGTGCGGCAAGGGTCATCTGGTGAGCCGCACCTCCCGCTACGGCAAGCAGTTTTACTCTTGTGATGGCTATCCACACTGCAAATATGTGGTGAACGACAAGCCGATCCCCATGCCCTGCCCCGAGTGTGGCTGGGGCATCATGGTTGAGAAAAAAGTGAGGGGAACGCTGCGTTGGGTCTGTCCGCAAAAGAAATGCGGCCACCAAAGTGAGCAGGTATAATCCCGCCGCCGCAACCGGATTGAAACGTTTTCGGTGAACTTCAACCCCCCACTTGGAGTAAGGAAATTCCCACCATGAATAAACCCTTTGTTGCCGTATTGATGGGCTCTGATTCTGATTTCCCCGTGATGCAGACTACCCTCGAGGTGCTCAAGTCATTTGATATCGCAGTGGAAGTCAAAGTCACCTCCGCGCACCGCACGCCGGCTGCGACCCATCAGTATGTGACCGATGCCGAGGCCCGTGGCTGCAAGGTCTTTATCTGTGCTGCCGGTCTGGCTGCGCATCTGGCGGGTGCCGTAGCCGGCATCACGACTCGTCCCGTGATCGGGGTGCCCATCGATGGTGGCCCGCTCAAGGGGCTGGATGCGTTGCTCTCCACCGTGCAGATGCCAGGTGGTGTGCCGGTAGCGACCGTGGCGATCGGCAAAGCCGGTGCCAAGAACGCAGGTTATCTGGCCGCCCAGATGCTGGCAGTAGCCGATGATGAACTGGCGGCCAAGGTTCGGGCCGAACGCCAGAAGAATGCCGAAGAGGTGATGGCCAAGGATGCCGCCCTGCAGGCTCAACTCAAGTAAGTGAACGGGTGGCGATCCGGATGTGTCGTATTTTTCCTGTGCTACAGCAAAACGTCACTTTGCCATGGTCGCCGCCATACGGATTCAACTTGCTACTAAGTGACGAGGCGGCAGCCAAGCTGCCGCATTTTTCCTATGCCAAATGAATTTGAACAGGCAGTTGCCGCCCTCCAGCAGGAAGGGGTGATTGCTTATGCGACCGAGGCCGTGTTTGGTCTGGGATGTGATCCCGACTCCGAAGTTGCGGTGCAGCGACTGCTGGCCATCAAACAGCGTCCGGTGGAGAAGGGGTTGATCCTGATTGCTGCCGACGTAGAGCAATTGCAGGATTACATCGATCTGAGCCAGCTTAGCGGTGAGCAACTGGCTCTGGTTGAAGCCAGCTGGCCCGGCCCCTTTACCTGGATCATGCCTGCCCGTACAACGACGCCGGCCTGGCTGACCGGGCAGTTCGAGACCATCGCGGTACGCGTGACGGCTCATCCTCAGGTGCAGGCGTTGTGTCGCGCCTTTGGCAAGCCGCTGGTCTCTACCAGCGCCAACCTGACCGGTGAGGAGCCTGCCCGTCGGGTGGCCGATATTGGTGAGCGGCTGGCAAGCAAGTTGGCCTATATCCTGCCCGGTGAAGTGGGTGGTCAAGCTAACCCCTCCGAGATCAAGGACGCCCGAACCGGCGCCATTATCCGCCCCTCCTGAGCTGGCGGATACGTCATGATTTGCTATCAATCTGCTGAGTGGTGAGCTCACCGGATTGATTTAACTATAAAAATGGACAGGGCGTTCACGATCCTGCCTGACTGGAGACAAGATGAGCAAACCAGATGTGGCCCAGGTCAAGGCCTTCCTGTTGCAGTTGCAGGACGAGATCTGCCGTGGTCTGGAGCAGGCCGACGGCAGTGGACTCTTTGTGGAAGATGCCTGGAGCCGTGAAGGCGGTGGCGGTGGTCGCACCCGTGTGCTGCGCCACGGTGCGGTGATCGAGCAGGGGGGCGTCAACTTCTCCCATGTGTATGGCGATGCCATGCCTGCCTCTGCTACAGCACATCGACCAGAGTTGGCCGGTCGCAAGTTCGAGGCGATGGGCGTGTCGCTGGTGATCCATCCGCACAACCCCTATGTGCCGACCAGCCACGCCAACGTCCGTTTCTTCATCGCCGAGAAAGAGGGTGAAGAGCCCATTTGGTGGTTTGGCGGTGGTTTCGATTTGACGCCCTTCTACCCGTTTGCCGAGGATGTGCAGCATTGGCATCAGGTCTCCCGTGATCTCTGCCAGCCCTTTGGTGATGAGATCTACCCCGAGTTCAAATCCTGGTGCGATCGCTACTTCTTCCTCAAGCACCGCAACGAGACGCGGGGGGTGGGCGGTCTCTTCTTCGACGATCTGAATCGCTGGCCTTTTGCCGACTGCTTTGCCTTTATGCAAGCGGTAGGTCGGGGTTATCTGGATGCTTACCTGCCGATCATCGAACGACGCAAGGCGCTGCCCTATGGCGAGCGGGAGCGGGAGTTCCAGCTCTATCGTCGCGGCCGTTATGTGGAGTTCAATCTGGTGTATGACCGTGGCACCCTGTTCGGGCTGCAGACCGGCGGACGTACCGAGTCGATCCTGATGTCGATGCCACCGCTGGCCCGTTGGGAGTATGACTGGCAGCCGGAAGCGGGCACTCCTGAAGCCTTGCTCTACACCGACTATCTCACGCCGCGAAAATGGCTGTGATCCGAGGGGCCATGATGGCCCCTTTTTACTGGCCGATATTCGGCTTGTTCCCGAGTGCGAAAACCCGTTAAATCGGAATATTGCCCTCTGATGGAACTCTTTGATGGATCGTTATCTGGTTTTTGGCCACCCGGTGCGCCACAGCAAGTCCCCCTTCATTCACACCCTGTTTGCCAGACAAACCCAGCAAGAGCTGGAGTATGGGCTGGCTGAACCCGCCGTCGACGAGTTTGCCCAAGCCCTGCGCACCTTCTTTGACCAAGGGGGCAAGGGATGCAATGTCACCGTTCCCTTCAAGGAGCAGGCATTCACTCTGGTCGATCGCTTGAGCCCGAGGGCCAAGCGGGCGGGCGCGGTCAATACCATCAAGCTGACCGATGATGGCGTGTTGCTGGGGGATAATACCGATGGCGCTGGATTGGTCGCCGATCTCAAGTCCCATGGTGTGACGCTGGCGGATAGTCGGATCCTGCTGCTGGGTGCCGGTGGCGCGGCTCGTGGTGCATTGGCGCCGCTGCTGGCTGAGTTGCCGAGCGAGCTGGTGATCGCCAACCGTACCCACACAAAAGCGCAACAGTTGGCTGCCGAATTCCACGATCTGGGGCCTGTGACTGCCCAGACCTATGAGCAGTTGGCTGGTCCGTTCGATCTCGTCATCAATTCGACTTCAGCCAGCCTGCAAGGAGAGCTGCCGCCGTTGGCCCCAGCCCTGATCCACACTGATATTGCCATCTACGACATGATGTATGGCGCCTCGGATACGGCGTTTATCAGTTGGGCCAAACAGCATGGGGCCCGTCAAACCATGGATGGACTCGGCATGCTGGTGGAACAGGCCGCCGAAGCGTTTACCGTGTGGCGCGGAATTCGTCCCGGGACTAAACAGGTATTGAGAGAGTTGAAGCGTAACTTGGGGGTGATATGAACCAGGGTATTCTGTTTCCTGATCTGATGGAGTGGCAGGCTGACGAACAGCGGGTGCGTTTTCCTGCCCAGCAGATGGGGGCGCTGATAGATTGTTACATCAGTCAGCGGCGGCTGGAGAGAATGACCGGTCTGGCGCTGACGAGAGAGGATGACATCGTTAGAGCCTTCGAAAGTGTACGTTTTGATATTGAAGATATGGCTGAAAAACTCATTGAAGAACAAGAGTTTGCTGAAGATGGCGCTATCTCTCTCTGATTTTTCAAAGTTTTTTTGTTTTGTAGCGGAACTACTTTGAAATGGCGCTGACTAACTAGATAGTTGAGGAAGTGCTAGCTAGTCACCTTTATAACTCCCCGGTATTCGTACTGGGGATTTTTTTATCTGTATGAAAATAAAAGATTTTTTCTTAATCTGTAAGTTGTGAAACTAAATTACATAAATTACTTTCACTTTCTGCTGCTTTGCTGTACAGTTGTCTGCGTAGGGTACAGAGGTAAGATGTTCTATCTTTCAGACCTTTTATTTCACGTAATTGAATGTGGCTGAATAGCTGCCCCGATGAGGTTCTCGTCGGGGTGTTTTTTTATGCGCGCCATTTAGAGTAAATGCTTTAAATTGGCGATGCATTTGATAGAATGAGGCTGCTTCTTGAGGAATACCTGTCGTCTGGTACTCAAGATTCAGCTTCTTCCCAATTTTTTGAACTTATTATTTCAGGCTGGATGGCATCACTGTCGTCCGGCCTCATTTTTATCCCTTTCGGTTAGATCTTGTAATTAAATTTCATTTTTGTCTCTTTTTGTAATTCTGGTTCGTTTTGAAAGAACGAATTTGAAAACGTTCTCAACGTCTTTAGAGGTTAATTTCTCGTGTGAATTAACTGCCTATCTATATGAACTTTAAGCAGTATTGGATATAGCAGGGGGAGGCGAATGCGGGGTGTTTGTCGTAAGGCAGGTGAAAGCGGCAATCTGAAACCCTTTCAATCAGCGGAGGAGTGCTCCGCCAATTGCAATGAGAGCGAGGAGTAGATTACTCCTCGGCAGGTTGCTGTTCGTCAGCGTTCAGCAGGTCGGTATCGTCACCACTTACGTACCATTCGGTCAGGGTTTGCGCCAGCTTCTCCACACCGATATTGGTGAGAGAGGAGAATGCTTCGACCTGGATCTGGGAACCGAGGTTGGCAACGGCCTGGCGCACCTTGATTACCTGGTTGTTGCGCGGGCCGGGGCTCAATTTGTCAGCCTTGGTCAGCAGCAGCATGACGGGCAACTGACGGTGCGAGCTCCACTCCAGCATGTTCATGTCGGCATCTTTGAGCGGGTGGCGGATGTCCATCAGGATCACCAGACCTTTCAATGACTCACGGCGCTGCAGATACTCTGCCAGTGACTTTTGCCACTTGAGCTTCATTTCCAGCGGAACTTGCGCATAACCATAACCCGGCAAGTCGACCAGACGCTTGCCCGGTTCCAGCTCAAACAGGTTGATCAGCTGAGTACGACCGGGTGTCTTACTGGTGCGCGCCAAGTTCTTGTGTTTGGTTAAGGTGTTCAATGCAGATGACTTACCGGCGTTGGAACGGCCGGCAAACGCGATCTCGACACCCCCATCATTTGGCAGGTGACGGATGTCGGGTGCGCTGGTCACAAAATGCACCTTATTGAAATTCAGAGTTTGTGTATCCAACGTAAATTCCCCATGGAGATAGAGGGTTATAGAGTTACTTTTTTGTAAAATGGTGTAAAATAGCGTCGCTTAAACGCGTTTATTTTAACATGCCTTCAGCGGCATGGGATCTGGAAGCCTAATAACGAAAAGTTGGAACGCCATGAAGAACCTAGTCATTACTCTTGCTCTGATGGTTGGCGTAACGGGGATGGCACAAGCCAAGGGCGATGCCGCTGCGGGACAGACCAAGGCTGCCGTTTGTGCGGCTTGTCATGGACCGGACGGAAACAGCCTGGTTGATATGTACCCCAAAATTGCTGGTCAGCACGCATCATATATCAAAAAGCAGTTAGTTGAACTGAAGGCTGCCGCTTCTGGTCAAATTGGCCGGGTTGCGCCAGTGATGGGGCCGATGGCGTTACCTTTGTCGGAACAGGACATGGATGACCTGGCGGCTTATTTCTCCAGCCTGAAGGTTACCCCTATCGCTGTCCCTGACGACGTGGTCGAAGCGGGCAAGGCTCTCTATATGGGTGGTGACATGAGTCGTGGTCTGGCAGCTTGTACGGCTTGCCATGGTCCCCGTGGCTCGGGTGTCGAACAGGCGAAGTATCCCAACCTGTCCGGCCAGCATCCTGCCTATATCAAGGCTCAGCTCACCGCATTCCGTGCCGGGACGCGTGACAACGATCCGAACGGCATGATGCGGGACGTTGCCAAGAAACTGACTGATCAGGATATCGAAGCCCTCTCCAAATATGTGGCGGGTCTGCACTGATATAGTCGATACGGTCGATTTGAGTTGAAACGGGGAGCCTGGGCTCCCCGTTGTTTTTATGGCTTTCAGATAATTCTCGGTTTAATCCCCCCGTTCTGTAAGAGATCTCCCATTCTCAAGGCAGGCCAAGGCTCATAAAATTGCATAAAATATTAAATAACCATTATTTATCAACAGGTTATATTAATGTTGATGTTTTTCGACATGTTGAGAATGTTTTGAGTGGATTGAGCCGCTTTATAGAGTTGGTACAGTAGGCTTAATGGATTCACCCACGGATTGGGTGGCGGTTTCACGACAGGGTGTTGTGAGCAGAGGATGGCTGGCGTGGCGGGATGCCATGGGCTCGGATGAGCTGGCAAAGGATTGAAGGATCAGGATGGTGACCATCTCCGGAGCGGGATGGGGTTGCGGGATGCAGACTCCCCGGCACGATGGCAGGATGCGGTCGAGACGGGTCAAACAGGCACACGCACATTCAGGAACGACCAATATAAGGTCAGGATGACCACACAACGATATGATGCGGCGACAAGTTGTCACGGAGAGGACGAAACAGATTGTTTTGCCATTCAGGATGGCGCACGCATGAACATATCAAGGCAGCTTCGGCTGCCTTTTTTCTTTTGGGTCATTAACCCGATTAGCCATTCTGTGTCAAAATACCAGCAACATGCCCAGAGGATACCGATCCTGCGGTGTTCAGTGGCCTGATTGGGCCGGATTGGTGCGGGATCCTGCTCTTGTTCCAGCCTTACTGTTCCTCGCATCGTATCCCACCGGGTGAGATCATCCCGGGTACGGGTCAAACCAGTTATTTTCGGAGTTAGCCATTCATGTCTGCCAAACAACCCACTCGCAAGCCTACTGGCAAGCGCAAAGAATCTGATGTCAGTGCTCAGGAAGGCCGTGAGCGTAAACGGGCTGCCAAGCGCAAGGGCCTGAAGGCTGGTTCTCGTCAGCAAGTTGAACAGCCGAAGAGCAAGTCTGGCAACAGCCAGTCCAAAGATCCGCGTATCGGTTCCCGCAAGCCGGTAGTTCTGGTGGTGGATGACAAACAGAAGAAGCCGGCAGCACTCAAGGCGGTGAAAGAGAAGAAGCTGGTGATGACGCCCGAGCAGGAGCTGGCTTCCATCGAAAACGATGACCGCTTGAATGATCTGCTGGATCGTCTGGATGCCGGTGAAACTCTGGAAGCGGCCGAGCAAGCCTGGGTTGATCAGCGCGTCGACCGTTATCAGGAGCTGATGGATGAGCTGGGCATCATCGACAACGACGATGATGAAGATGACGAGCTGCCGTTTGATGATGGCGATGACGCCGAGTTCGACGAGCAGAAACCAGCTTCCGAAGAGGAGCTGTGGGACCGTTTCAACCAGGTCGATTTCAAGCCGGAACCCAAGCCTGAGCCGAAGAAAAAGTGATGAGTGGATGGATGCTGGCCGCCCTGTTGGGCGGCCTGATTTTGTCAGGGTTGGCCATCTATGCAGGCATGCTGCTGGCCAGACTGAGACGACAGCAAGCGATGCAGTGGCAGGCTATTACTGCTCGCAATGAACGAATTCTGGAGAGCGTGCGGGTCATTGCCCATGCGGTGCAGGAGGGGCAGTGCGATTACTCCGAAGGCGCCATTCGGCTGACCAATCTGCTGGATGCGTTGCAGATCAAGGGGGGGCGGGCGTTCGTTGCCGAGTTCCCGGGTCTGTACGGGCTGTATGAGAAGGTGAAAGATATGCCGACTCATGAGGCCAGACGCGCCCTCAAGCGCAATGAAGTGATGAAGATGGATCTCGAACGAAGCGGCTACGAGGCCGAGCTGGAGGCTCAGATCCTCAAGGATGTTGCCCAGCTGAAGGATTTTCAGTTAGGTCGGTGAGCCAACAATAACAACAAGAGAGGAAGCGAGCGTGCAAGCAGAACAGATTGTGTGGGATCAGGCCCTGATCGAAAAATATAACTACAGTGGCCCGCGATACACCTCTTATCCCACTGCGCTGGAGTTTAACGAGAGCTTCGGCTATCCGGATTTTGTCCGCGCTGCCAGCCAGTATCCCGAGCGCAATCTGTCGCTCTACGTGCACATCCCTTTCTGTCACAAGCTCTGCTACTACTGCGGCTGCAACAAGGTCATTACCCGCCATCAGCACAAGGCTGACGAGTACCTCGACTACCTGGAGCAGGAGATCAAGGCGCAAGCCCCGCTCTTCAAGCACCGTATGGTCACCCAGCTGCACTGGGGTGGCGGTACACCCACCTATCTGGATGAAGCGCAAACGCGCCGCCTGATGGCCATGCTGCGTGAGCACTTCCATTTCGCCGAAGAGGGGGAGTTCAGCATCGAGGTCGATCCGCGCGAGATTGCCATTACCATGCTGGATGTGCTGCGAGACGTCGGCTTCAACCGCATCAGCCTTGGGGTGCAGGACTTCAACAAGGATGTGCAGGTTGCGGTCAACCGCGAGCAGGACAACGACTTTATTAAAGCCATGTTGGAGCGGGCCCGTGAACTTGGCTTCCGCTCGACCAACCTCGACCTTATCTATGGCCTGCCGCATCAGGATCGTGCCAGCTTCCACCATACGCTGGAAGAGGTGCTCAAGACGGATCCGGCGCGCCTCTCCATCTTCAACTATGCCCATCTGCCGAGCCGCTTTGCCGCCCAGCGCAAGTTGAAAGAGGTGGATATGCCTGCGCCGCAGGAGAAGCTGGCCATGCTGCAGGACACCATTGCCTTCCTCACTGGCCAGGGTTATCAGTTCATCGGTATGGACCATTTTGCCAAACCCGATGACGAGCTGGCGGTCGCGCAGCGCGAGGGCAAGCTGCACCGCAACTTCCAGGGCTATACCACCCAGGGAGATTGTGATCTGCTGGGGCTGGGGGTCTCCTCCATCAGCATGATCGGTGATGCCTACTCCCAGAACCAGAAAGAGCTCAAGGCGTATTACGCACAGGTTGCAGAGCTGGGTCATGCCCAGTGGAAAGGCTGCTCGCTCAATCAGGATGACCTGATCCGCCGTGAGGTGATCAAGCGGCTTATCTGTGATTTCCGTCTGAACTTTGCCGCTGTCGAGCAGGCGCACGGTCTCAATTTCAGAGAGTATTTTGCCGACGATCTCAAGCTGCTGCAGACCTTCATCAACGATGGATTGGTGCGTATGACGGAGGATGGTCTGGAGGTCTCCTCCACGGGGCAGCTGCTGATCCGCAATATCTGCATGTGTTTCGACGTGTACTTGCGCAACAAGGCGCGTCAGCAGCAGTTCTCTCGCGTGATATAAACTTGTTTGCCGATTAGAAAACAGAGAAGGGCGCCATCGTGGCGCCCCTTTCATATGTATTTTTGCTTAAGCAGCTGGTCGGGAAGGTTCTGGTAAGAAGTCTCTGCGCTGAGGCAAGCTATTGGGAATCAAGCAATGGTCGAGGTGAAACGCAGATAAAAAGATGGGGGCGACTTGCGTCGCCCCCGGTAGTCGTATCGCTCAGATCCTTGAACGAAGTTGCTCCCTGCAATCCCTGACTGTTTACCTCTTCCTTTAGGTTTCCCCTTCCCAATCCTTTGGGGTGTCCTTTAGCCATCTTGGCCTGACGAGTCATCCTGTCCCGTCGCACTTTCTCCGTCCTGGGAGGTGTCCTTTACCACATCCTGTGGTGAGTCCATTTGCCCAACCCTGGCAGCCAGTCTTCCTGACCGACTTCATTGCGTCCGTGCATGAGTAACTATAAGGATTTTCTAACCGGCTACAACGCCAGATTGGAAAACGTTTTTGTCATTAGCTATTTCGAAAGTGATGAGTTTCGATATATTCATTTATAAACAGCTAGTTAAGTTTATCATCTTCATATTTTAAGATCTTATCTTCCGATTATCTCGGGGATCTTTTCGGCTGTTGGCTTACATATGGAATGGCAGATCTCTTACAGCGCGTTTTGGTTGCTTCAGAAACAGATTTTGCAGTCTGATGATGGTCATTCGGGGTGAGTTGGTGAGGCACACAAAGAGCGGTTGAATGGAGAAATTATGAGCGCTGGTTGAGCCGCTCATAGATGGTCTGGCGCTCTTCAGGAGTCAGCGAAGAGAAGTAATGGGTAAAGAGGCGCAGCAACAGGGACTTGTTCATGCCATCTTGCTGGGTCAGATTACCCAGTTCGTCGATGGCCACCGTGCTCATGGAGAAGGTGGCTTTTTTGTAGCTGGGCTTCAGGTGCTCGCCACTCTCGATAAAGGCCAACGCCGACAAGGCCTCATCACGATGCAGGCCCAGTTCGAGGCTGACCACCTTGGGTTTGCCCTTGGCGTAGAACTCCGCATCTTCGATAAATTCGTCGACGGTGAACTTCTTCTGGTGATGCAACTGGTGCTTTTTCTTCAGATCGGCCAGACCCATCTCACACCCCCACTTGCAGGAACTCTTTGGCGATGGCCCGGATCTCTTCGGCGGATTTGCCATCCGGCTCGATCTCCATCACCGACAGTCCCTTCTCTTCGCTGTCGTCATAGACGTTGCGGCCATAGGTGATGGCGTTCAGGACGTCGACACCGAACGAGGAGCAAACCTCTTTCGCTTCCAGAATGCGTTTTACCTGATTGGGCAGGGCGGGGCACTGGGTCAGCACTACGGCTGCATTGAGGGTCGGGTTGACCATCTTGCAGGTGGTGATGAGATCTTCCATGTGGGGCAGGGTCTTGAGGTCGCGACGTTTCGGGCGCAAGGGGATCAGGGCGTGGGTGGCGACAGCCATGGTGGAGCGCAGTGCCCGGTTGTCTTGCCCGCCGCAATCGACGATGACGTAGTCGTAGCGGTTTTTCAGGCTGAGCAGGTCGTTGCGAATATTGCCATAGAGCTGCACGCAGTTGATTTGTGGTAGCTCCGGGTTGTCGTTGCGCTCCTGAATCCAGTCAGAGGTGGTGCGCTGCGGGTCGCAGTCGACCAGTAACACCTCCCCCTGAAATTGGGATCTGAGGTAGACCGCCAGATTTTGTGCCAGGCAGCTCTTGCCACTCCCCCCCTTCTCTCCACCGACCAACAAGATCATGACGTTCCCCTATCCATGAGAAAACCGCTGATTTCAGTATAGGAGGGGCCTGTCTCATCACAAGGCGAGAGGAGTGATGCTCCTCTCGTTGTTTCGACTAGTAATGAACGCTGCCTCCCTGCCAGCGGCAGACATAGTCAGGCACCAGCATTTGGGGGGCCTTGTCGACATGGCATACCACCATGGGCATGGCAGGGGCTCCTTCAGCCTGGCTGAGGGTGGGGAGCGCAGAGAGCAGCAAAGTCGCGAGCAACAGCATGGGTTTCATCTTCATAACAACTCCTTGGTAGTGCCATTCCTGTGTGATCTGGATCACTTTCTGAGTTAAGTCGAGGTTGGCGCCAGCGCAAGGTGAGACGAATAAATTCAATTAATGAAAAAAGTATCAAAAGGCGTTGTGGTGACCGACGAGGATGGTTGCCCACCTTGATGCGGACTTTGTGCATATTAAGTTGAACCGCACAAAGAGGTGGTGACTTATGGGGCTGAGCCTGATGGGGTTGGCATCAATGCCATGATCTGGAACAAGAAAAGATTTATGCAGTGAATGTGGTCGATGTGAGTATTTATTTCTCCCGCGTTCCTCCCGTCACGGCGATGTATTCAATACCTAGGGAGTAATATTCAAATTATATTTGTAAAGTTATTTATGGTAATGATTTTTTAACGGTTTTTTTATTTACATTTAATCACTCCAGTGAACTGGTATGAATAAAAAATGAATCAATCTGAAATATAGCAGGGTGGTTTTGCATGGTTATTCGGTGCGCTTTGTGTGGAAAATGCGCAATTTGCTACCGGGGTCATAGATTGAATGGTGAATATATTCAGTTCTGAGTGAATGTGATCAATGTCTAAGTTTGTCGTGATTCGCAGGGCTAACCTCGGTCTCGAAAGGCAAGGGCAGGATAGAACATAAGCCGATTACCCTACATAAAGAATATCCCGCCTTAGCCACGAGCATGAATAGAAGGAATCTATTCAATCACTCGCAGGGACCACTGCTAGACGGAATATAATCATGAGCAAATTTTATGTAGGTTCTGAAGTTGGCCAATTGCGCCGTGTCATGTTGCACCGCCCCAACCTCAGTCTGAAGCGTCTGACTCCTTCCAACTGCCAGGATCTGCTGTTCGATGACGTCCTGTCTGTTGAACGCGCTGGTCAGGAGCACGACAAATTCGCTCAGGTACTGCGCGATCAGAATGTCGAAGTTTTCCTGCTGACCAATCTGCTGGCCGAAACACTTGATGTGCCGGAAGCCAAAACCTGGCTGCTGCAACACCAGGTCTCCGACTACCGCCTCGGCTCTTCTTTTGCCAACGACGTGCGCTGCTTCCTGGCTGACATGCCGCACCGTGAACTGGCCCGCATTCTCTCCGGCGGCCTGACCTACTCCGAGATGCCCTACAGCGGCGTCAACATGGTAGTGGGCATGCACGCTCCGACCGATTTCATCATCGAGCCGCTGCCCAACCACCTCTTCACTCGTGACACCTCCTGCTGGGTTTACGGTGGCGTTTCCATCAACCCGATGGCCAAGCCGGCTCGTCGCCGCGAGACCAACCATGTGAAGGCTATCTACCGCTGGCACCCGATGTTTGCCGGTCAGGACTTCATCAAGTACTTCGGTGACGAGGAGCGTGACTACGACAACTCCACCATCGAGGGTGGCGACGTACTGGTTATCGGCCGCGGCGCCGTGCTGATCGGCATGTCCGAGCGCACCACCCCGCAAGGTGTCGAGCACCTGGCTCGCAGCCTGTTCAAACATGGTCAGGCCAAACAGGTCATCGCCATGGAGCTGCCGAAACACCGCAGTTGCATGCACCTGGATACCGTCATGACCCACATGGATATCGACACCTTCTCCGTCTATCCGGAAGTGATCCGCAAGGACGTGCAGTGCTGGAGCCTGACTCCGGGCGGCGCCACCGGCATGAACATCAAGGAAGAGGGTTACTTCGTCACTGCTATCGAGAAAGCACTGGGCGTCGATCAGCTGAAGATCATCACCACTGGCGGTGACAGCTTCGAAGCAGAACGCGAGCAGTGGAACGACGCCAACAACGTGCTGACCGTACGTCCCGGCGTGGTGGTGGGTTACGAGCGCAATACCTACACCAATGAGAAATATGACAAAGCCGGTATCACAGTTCTCTCCATCCCAGGTGATGAACTGGGCCGTGGCCGCGGCGGCGCCCGCTGCATGAGCTGCCCGATGGAACGCGACAGCATCTGATGAGACGGCGTGGCGCCGGCAGAAGCTGGCGCCACACAGAACCAAACTCGAGATTAACCACTATGAAAAAACCAACTGTCGTCGTCGCTCTGGGTGGCAATGCACTGCTCCGTCGTGGTGAGCCACTGGAAGCGGATATCCAGCGCAAGAACATTGCAACTGCCGCCAAGACCATCGCCCTGATCGCTCAGGAGTACAACGTGGTGCTGGTGCATGGCAACGGCCCGCAAGTCGGCCTGCTGGCTCTGCAAAATAGCGCCTACACCAAGGTATCCCCCTATCCGCTGGATGTGCTGGGTGCCGAGTCCCAGGGCATGATCGGCTACATGCTGATCCAGGAGCTGAAAAACCTGATGCCGAGCCGCAACGTCACCGCGCTGCTGACTCAGGTACAGGTCGACCCCAAGGATCCGGCGTTTGCCAACCCGACCAAATTTATCGGCCCCGTCTACGAAGAGGCTGAAGCCCACGCCCTGGCAGAAGAGAAGCACTGGGTGGTCAAGGCTGACGGCAAGTTCTTCCGCCGCGTAGTGCCGTCCCCGCTGCCCCAGCGCATCGTTGAAGGCGATGCCATCGAAACCCTGATTGCCCAGGGCCACCTCATCATCTGTACCGGTGGTGGCGGCATCCCTGTGACCTGGGATGGCCAGAGCCTGACCGGTATCGAAGCCGTCATCGATAAGGACATGTCTGCCGCCTATCTGGCCAAGCAGATCAAGGCCGACGCCCTGCTGATCCTGACCGACGCCGATGCCGTCTATCTGGATTGGGGCAAACCGACCCAGCGTCCGCTGCGAGTCACCAGCCCGGACGAGCTGGCCGGGGTCAAGTTCGATGCAGGTTCCATGGGACCGAAAGTCGAAGCCTCCTGTGAATTTGTCAAGGCGACCGGCGGCATGGTTGGCATCGGCTCTCTGGAAGATGGTCTTGCCATCCTCAAGGGTGAAGCCGGCACCAATATCGTCGCCACCCGCACCGTACATGCGTAATTACCGATATCTGTACTGAGAATGCGTAGTCAACACTACTGCCCGAACTGGTCTGAAACATATATAGAGAGAACTCATCATGGCTTTTAATCTGCGTAACCGTAACTTCCTGAAACTGCTGGACTTCACCCCGCGCGAAATCCAATACATGATCGATCTGGCCATCGACCTGAAGAAAGCCAAATACGGTGGCTACGAGCGCAAGCATCTGGTCGGCAAGAACATCGCCCTGATTTTCGAGAAGACCTCCACCCGTACCCGTTGTGCGTTTGAAGTGGCGGCCTTCGACCAGGGCGCGCAAGTCTCCTACCTTGGCCCAAGCGGTTCCCAAATCGGTCACAAGGAGTCCATGAAGGACACCGCCCGTGTACTGGGTCGCATGTATGACGGTATCGAATACCGCGGCTACGGTCAGGAGATCGTGGAAGAGCTGGGTGCCTACGCCGGTGTCCCGGTCTGGAACGGCCTGACCAACGAATTCCACCCGACCCAGATCCTGGCCGACTTCATGACCATGCTGGAGCACGGCAAGGGCAAACGTCTGGATCAAATCAAGTTCGCCTACCTGGGTGATGCCCGCAACAACATGGGTAACTCCCTGATGGTCGGCGCCGCCAAAATGGGCATGGACATCCGTCTGGTCGCACCGAAAGCCTTCTGGCCGGAAGAGGAGCTGGTTGCCAAGTGTCGCCTGATCGCCGAAGAGACCGGCGCACGCATCACCCTGACCGAAGATGTGAAAGAGGGTGTGCTGGGTGCTGACTTCCTCTACACCGACGTCTGGGTATCCATGGGTGAAGCGAAAGAAGCCTGGGATCAGCGCGTCAAACTGATGACCCCGTATCAGGTCAACATGGATGTCATCAACGCCACCAAGAACCCGGATGTGAAGTTCATGCACTGCCTGCCGGCGTTCCACAACGACGAGACCACCATGGGCAAGGAAGTGGCTGACAAATATGGCATGAAAGGCCTGGAAGTGACCGAGGACGTGTTCGAATCCGAGCACAGCATCGTGTTCGACGAGGCCGAAAACCGGATGCACACCATCAAGGCAGTGATGGTTGCTACGCTGGGCGACTAAGGTCGCAGTAGTGGTGCCGGGGGGCGACCCCCGGCTTTTCGACCATGTGACAGCGGCATAATACCTCTAACCCTACAACCCGCAGCCTGCATGGATACCACACCCACAGAAGGAAGCTGGACCATGACCAAATTCAAGTTCCCGTCAGCCTACACGATACTGTTTGTGCTGATCGCCCTGGTGGCCGCCCTGAGCTGGATAGTGCCGGCCGGCAAATATGAGATGACCATGAACGAAGCCCTCGGCAAAGAAGTGCCGGTGGCAGGTACCTACAAACTGGTGGAGGGGAATCCCCAGGGGATCGTCGACGTGCTGCTGGCACCTATCGATGGCCTCTACAACCACGACACCTATGAGGCAGGCGCCATCGACGTCTCTCTCTTTATCCTGATCATCGGTGGTTTTCTTGGCATTGTGACCAAGACAGGTGCCATTGATGCCGGTATTGAACGTGTGACCGACCGCCTGCGCGGCCGGGAAGAGTGGATGATCCCGATCCTGATGGCGCTGTTCGCCGCAGGCGGCACCATCTACGGGATGGCCGAAGAGTCGCTGCCTTTCTACACCCTGCTGGTGCCGGTGATGATGGCCGCCCGTTTTGACCCTGTGGTGGCGGCGGCAACCGTATTGCTGGGCGCCGGTATCGGTACTCTCGGTTCTACCATCAACCCGTTTGCGACTGTTATTGCCGCCAACGCTGCCGGTATCTCCTTCACCGACGGTATCTGGCTGCGCGTTGCCATGCTGGTCGCCGGTTGGCTGCTCTGTGTTGCCTACGTCATGCGTTACGCCAAGATGGTGCGCAGCGATCCGAGCAAATCCCTAGTAGCTGACAAGTGGGAAGAGAACCGTGCCCACTTCCTCGGCAACAAGAGCGACCAGATGCTGGAGTTCACCCTGACCCGTAAAATCGTGCTGGGAATCTTCGTCGCCGCCTTTGCCGTGATGATCTACGGTGTGGCCGTGCTGGGCTGGTGGATGGCGCAGATCTCTGGTGTGTTCCTGGCTGCCGCCATCATCGTTGGTCTCATCTCCCGCATGAGCGAGGAGGAGCTGACCTCCAACTTTATCGACGGTGCTCGCGACCTGCTGGGGGTGGCGCTGATCATCGGTATCGCCCGCGGTATCGTGGTGGTAATGGATAACGGCATGATCACCCACACCATTTTGCACAGTGCAGAAGGGATCGTGACCGGCCTTTCCACCATCGTCTTTATCAACGTGATGTTCGTGCTGGAAGTGGTGCTCTCCTTCCTGGTGCCGTCCTCCTCCGGTCTGGCTGTGCTGACCATGCCGATCATGGCGCCGCTGGCCGACTTCGCCAACGTGGGCCGCGATCTGGTGGTGACTGCTTACCAGTCAGCCTCCGGTCTGGTGAACCTGGTGACCCCGACCTCCGCCGTGGTCATGGGCGGTCTGGCTATCGCCAAGGTGCCTTATGTGCGCTGGCTGAAGTGGGTGGCTCCGCTGCTCGGTATCCTGACCGTGCTGATCGTGGTCTGCCTGAGCCTGGGCGCCGTGCTCTCCTGAGGGATAACAAGCAAGATGAAACGGGAGCCTGCGGGCTCCCGTTTTTTATGGGCGCAAGAAGTGATGGGTACAACATAACTGGCAACAAAAAGGCGACCCGCAGGTCGCCTCAGTGCATTTTGGGGAGAGAGCTTAGCGGGCCTGCGCCAGCGTGCGCACCACGGCGGCATGGGCCTGACGGGTACGGCTGATATGGCGCGGCGCGACCAGCACCACGTCATTGCCCGCGACGGCGCCCATGATCTCGGGATTGGCGTTGCGATCCAGCAGGCGGGCCACCACGGTGGCGGCTCCCGGAGTGGTGTGGATCAGCACCATCTGCTGGTTGTGCACCACTTCGCGCACCATGTCGTGGATCGAGCGGGTACTGCCGGCGGGTTCCAGCTGCTCATCGACCAGGGTGTAGACCTTCTTGCCGTTGGCATTCTGTGCCTTGGCAACGCCGAGACGGCGCAGCAGGCGGGAGATGGTGGACTGGCTGATGTCGGCAAAGCCGCGCTCCGACAGCTCGCGACGGATCTCTTCCTGGGTGCTGTAGCAGTGCTGACCGATGATCTGGCGACAGGCATCCAGCTGGGCCAGATCGGGCTCTTGGGCAACGGGACGACTGAGGGTTTTGACCACGGCGAATTCCTTTGATGATGACCGGAGGTAAACGCGCGATATCTGCCATAGCAGTCAGTTATCAGGCAAAAACACTGATAATCCATCTATATGCAGGGAATGAGCGGGCATTACCATCTTGCGATGGCAAATTATAGCTGACTGGAAATTCGGTGATGTGACAGGGTTCAAAAATGGGCCCCGCAGGGCCCAATCAGATATCAGTAACGCTCGCTGACGATGTCCTGAGTGAAGGACTTCTCGCAATATTTGCACTTCATCCGTACCACGCCTTTCACTTCGCGCACCCGGAAGTAGCTGTCTACCGGCTCGTTGTGGGAGATGCAGTTGGAGTTGGGGCAGTGGAACACCCCGGCGATGAACTCCGGCAGCTCCAGCTGGTGCTTCTTCACCACATTGAAGTCTTCGATGATGTTGACGGTCGCTTTCGGGGCGAACAGCGCCAGCTGGTTGGCTTGCTGTTCGGTCAGGCGGGTGTTCTCAATCTTGATGAGATCCTTCTTGCCCAGCGCGCCGGATTTCAGGTTGAAGCCGACGGTGATCCGCTCCTGGGTTTCGACCAGCTGGAACAGCTTGAGGATCTTGATGCCCTGGCCAGCGGGGATGTGATCGATAACGGAGCCGTGACGGATGGCTTCGACTTGCAGTTGGTTCTTGTCAGACATGATATTCCCCTAAGCTCAGACAGTTTCGTTCAGTACCAGTGCCAGCAGCGCCTGGCGTGCATAGACCCCGTTCTCCGCCTGCTGGAAGTAGCAAGCGTGGGGAGTCTTGTCGACCGCCACATCGATCTCGTCGACGCGGGGCAGGGGATGCAGGATCTTCATGGTGGGCTTGGCCCCTTCCAGAGTCGCCAGCTCCAGAATGAACTTGGCGGCCATGTGCTTGTATTCGGTCTCGTCGAAGCGCTCTTTCTGGACGCGGGTCATGTAGAGGATGTCCAGCTCCGGCATCACCTCTTCCATGGTCTGGTGGACGCTGAACTGGATACCCTTCTCTTCCAGCTCTTCGCAGATGTAGTCCGGCATCGCCAGCGCTTCCGGGGAGATGAAGAAGAAACGGCAGTTGAACAGGCTGAGGGCCTGGGCCAGCGAGTGCACGGTGCGGCCATATTTCAGGTCACCGACGAAGGCGACGTTGAGGTTGTCCAGACGACCCTGGGTCTCATGGATGGTGAACAGGTCGAGCAGGGTCTGGCTCGGATGCTGGTTGGAGCCGTCGCCGCCGTTGATGACCGGCACGCGGGAGAACTCGGAGGCCAGACGGGCAGCCCCCTCTTTCGGGTGGCGCATCACCACCGCATCCGAGTAGGAGCCGATGATCTTGATGGAGTCAGCCAGCGTCTCGCCCTTCTTGGCGCTGGTGTTGCCACCGTCGGCGAAGCCGATGATGTTGCCGCCAAGGCGCTGTACCGCGGTCTCGAACGAGAGGCGGGTGCGGGTGGAGGCTTCGAAGAAGCAGCTGGCAACCAGCTTGTCTTTCAACAGGCTGGTGTCAGGTTCAGCCTTCAACCGTTGTGCGGTTGAGACTACCAGTTCCATTTCTGACCGGGTCAGGTCCGAAATGGAGATGACATGTTTCTTATAGAGTGGATTGGTCATCGTCTGCATTCCCTTTGACATCATTGGAGGTTTTTCGGGCACAAAAAAAAGCCCCTGAAACAGGGGCTTTTTTTAAAAATAACTGGGGATCGTTGGGGTGGGAACCGGAAACAACGGGGCCGCTCTGGTGCGCACCACCCGTCTGCAAGGCTGTTTTCTGAATCAAAAACTGCATCGTTTCGTCCCGACCTTTTTCAAAACCGGACAGATTATAGGGCCGCTTTTTTAATTGTCAAAATTTTATTTCCGATGCCAATTTCAGCATGAAAAACGTTTAAATGGCGGAAACATGACGACAAATCCACACCTTGTGCGTCTCTTGCAGCGATTCCCCATCGCGGGCCATGGCGCGCAAATAACCGAGTCTGTGGTGTCCTTCCAGCAGGCAGTAGGGTTGCGGTAACGGTTGCCCATTCGGGTAGCTGGCTCCCTCCTCCGGCACCAGCACGATGACAGGTTCGGGCCAGGTGCCGTCGCTCAGCATCTTCTCGCCGAGCCAGGAGCGGCGGACATAACGGTTGCTGCGCAGCATCTCGCCCCAGCGCTCGATCACCTCCATATGGCGGGAGTCCACCTGCTCTACCAGTTGCGCGGTGGGCCAGCTTTCACAGGTGAACTGATGGCTGGCGAGATCGATAAAGCTCCAGTTGGACTCAAAACCGCGCCAATGGCGGTAAATCCACTGGGAAAGCACATTTTCAGGAATAAAGGGCACCAGCGGCGCGACCCGTTCAAGATAGGCGGGCAGGGCCTCTGTCTTGCGTTCATCCCTGAAATTGAGGGGCGCCAGTTGTTGGAGCAGTCGGTAATTGAGCATAAGTGGCCTCCCGGTACCTGATTTCACCCTACCCCCATTTATGTCCCATTCCTACCCCGGCAGGGCTGCAAATACAGCAAGTTATCCCGCTTTGCTGCACAAACAAGCGCGACTTGTTCGGGATTTGTGCAATCGCATCGAAAGCGTAAAAAAAGCCTTTACCTTTGATCTCCACTTTGTATACTACGCCTCGTTTGTTGCAGGGGCGTAGTTCCAATTGGTAGAACAGCGGTCTCCAAAACCGATGGTTGCGGGTTCGAGTCCTGCCGCCCCTGCCATTTTCAGAAAGGCCAGCTCATTGAGCTGGCCTTTCGCATTTCCGGCGTTCGCCAATTTATCCCTCTCTCCTTTCTCTTCTCCTTCTTGCCGCTAGCCCTCGGTAACTGTGGTCACATTGATCTCGATGTCTGCCGCAAGAGCGTTCAATGTGCAGCAACCCGCTGTTTCAGAACGGTGACCAGCCGCTGGTGGCGGGCGGGGAGCGGCCACTCGGCGCGGTAGATCAGCCAGAGGGTGTCGATCACTTCAATGCTGCTCTGGATCACCCGGATCTTCTCCTGCTGGGCAAAGGCGGTGACGGCGAAGCGGGGCAGCACGGTAAAGCCGAGGCCGCGGGCGACCGGCTCCAGGATCAGGCCGATCTGGTTGGTAAAGCCGCGCAGCGGGATCTCGTCAACGCGCTGGCCGGGGTAGCGTCGTCCCAACAGGCGTTGTGCCATGCTGCGGCCATCCGGGTGGTCGATAAAGCCGAGCTTGCAGAGGTGCTGCCAGCTCTGCTCCTCGCCGTCGTTGGGTACCACCAGACAGAGGGGTTCGCGGGCGAAGGGCTCGGCGGCGATGCTGGGGTGCTCCGGTGGTTGATCCACCAGTCCCAGATCGCTGCGCCCTGCCAGTACCGCCTGCACTATGTCGGGGGTGGGGGCGAAACGGTGCTGGATGGTGAGTCCGGGGTGCTCCTGTTGCTGGTCGAGCAGCAGGGGATAGAGCAGCAGACCAATGCTACCCGGGGTGGACAGGGTGATGGCGCCGCGGTGAGGGTCGTCGTCAGAGAGGCGCGCTCGCAGCTGTTCGGCGGCCTGCGCCTGCTGGCGGGCGAAGTCGAGCAGCACCAGCCCGCGCGGAGTGAGCTCCAGCTGACGGGGCTTGCGCAGCAGCAGGGGGCCAAATTCGGCCTCGAGGCGCGAGATATGCTGACTGACGGCGGCCTGGGTGAGATCCAGCCGATCGGCGGCACGGGTAAAACTGCCGGTTTCATGCACCACCACCAGGGTGTGGAGCCAGAGCGGATTAACCATAAATTTAATTTATGCCTTCCATTAGTTTGACCTTATTTTTCATTATGTCGCCCCTTCCTATCATGTCACCTGTTTCCCACACACAATTTCAAGGTGACGTATGACCTATCCACGCAACTTCTCCCACATCGGCATCACGGTGACTGACCTCGACAAAGCGGTCGAGTTCTATACCAAGGTGATGGGCTGGTATCTCATCATGCCGGCGACCACCATCACCGAGGATGACTCTGCCATCGGCGTGATGTGTAACGACGTGTTTGGCCCGGGTTGGGGCTCCTTCCGCATCGCCCACCTCTCTACCGGCGACAAGATCGGCATCGAGCTGTTCGAGTTCCCCAACAGCGAGCAGCGCGAAAACAACTTCGAATTCTGGAAGACCGGGGTGTTCCACTTCAGCGTGCAGGATCCGGATGTCGAGGGGCTGGCGGCGCGCATCGTCGCGGCGGGCGGCAAGCAGCGGATGCCGGTGCGCGAGTACTACCCGGGCGAGAAGCCCTACCGCATGGTCTACATGGAAGATCCCTTCGGCAACATCATCGAGATCTACAGCCACAGCTATGAGCTGACCTACTCCGCCGGTGCATATCAGGGGTAAGTGACAGGCCGCCTTCGGGCGGCCTGCTGCTTTGTTGTTACAAGAGTCAGTAGCATGGAATAGCGATCTGGTTCACACGAATAGCGCGTTCTGTTGTTGATAGATTGGAAAATATACAGATTCACTAAAGTCTGTTCATATTGCGGCCGATAGCCTTTGATACATCAGGGTTTTCCCTGCCTGACACAACAACAAGGATTCGTCGTCATGACCCTCTCTCTGCGCGGCAAGCTGCTGGCCACCAGTCTTGGCGTAGTGCTGCTGATGGCATCACTGCTCGGCATCGTTGCCTTTCACACCCTAAAATCCCGCACCATGAGCGCCATCCAGAGCGAGGCGGTCAACTATGGCCACGCCTACTCGGTCGCCATCGGCGAATGGATGACGGATCGCAAGAACACCGTCCATGCGCTGGTCAACCTGATCAGCGATAACCCCCAAGCCGAGCTGGTGCCGCACCTGAAGCAGGCCTACACCTCCGGTGGGTTCGGCCTCACCTATTTTGGCTCCGCGCAGGGGGTAATGACCCGGCAGGATCCCTCCCTCAACACCGGCAACTATGACCCGCGCGAGCGTCCCTGGTATCAGGATGCGGTGAAGGCGGGGCAGCTGATCGTCACTGCCCCCTATGTCAGCGTCACCATGCAGAAGCTGGTGGTAACCCTCTCCGAGCCGGTACGCCATCAGGGGGAGCTGGTCGGTGCCGTGGGGGCCAACCTGGCGCTCGACAAGCTGATCGACGAAGTGCTGGCGATGAAGGTGCAGGGTGAGGGCTACGCCATGCTGCTCGACAGCAGCGGCCTCATCGTCGGCCATCCGCAGAAGGATCTGGCGCTCAAGCCCATCGCCGAGCTGGCGCCGGGACTCTCTGCCGCCACCTTCCAGCAGTGGGGCCGCGAAAACAGCGAGCTGCACGCCGCCACCCTCGACGGGCGGGATGTGCTGCTGGCGGTACAACCGGTACCGGGCACCGACTGGCTGCTGGCCATGGTGATGTATCGCGATGTGCTGGAGGCGCCGCTCAGCAGCCTGCTGTGGGAGCTGGTGGGGCTGACCCTGGTGCTGATGCTGGTGTTCAGTGCCCTGCTCACCGCCACCTTCAAATACCTGTTCGCCGATCTCGGTCGGGTCGCGCACGCCCTGCACGACATTGCCCACGGCGAGGGGGATCTCACCGTTCACATCAACACCCACAGCAAGGATGAGGTGGGTCAGCTGGCCCAGAACTTCAACCAGTTCGTGGCGCGGCTGCACGGCATCGTCAGCCGGTTGCGGGATGTGACCATCGAGCTGGCGGCACAGTCTCGCGCTCAGGCGGCCGGGGCGCAGGCCCGCAGTCAGCGGGTACGCCAGCAGCAGGATGAGATCGTGATGGTGGCGACCGCGGTGACCGAGATGGCTTCCGCTACCCAGGAGATCGCCGGCAACGCCGAGTTTGCCGCCACTACCGCCACCGATGCGGTCGCACTGGCGGTCGCCGGTCAATCCCAGGTTGGCCAGAGTCAGCGCAGCATTACCGGTCTGGCGGACGAAGTGGCCGATGCCAGCCAGATCATCAATGAGCTCGACAGCCATGCCCAGAAGATCAGCGGCATTCTGGCGACCATCAGCGGCATCGCCGAGCAGACCAACCTGCTGGCACTCAACGCCGCCATCGAGGCGGCGCGGGCCGGTGAGCAGGGGCGCGGTTTTGCGGTAGTCGCGGACGAGGTGCGGGTGCTGTCGCGCCGTACCCACGACTCCACCGACGAGATCCAGCAGATGATCGAGACCCTGCAGCAGACCACTCGTCGCGCCGTGGGTGGTATGGAGACCAGCCGTCAGCTGGCGGGTACCAGCGTCGAGGATGCGGAAGCGGCCAACCAGAGCCTTGCCCGGATCAACGAGGCGATCGGCTCCATCAGCGACATGGCGACCCAGATCGCCGCAGCGGCCGAGGAGCAGACTTCGGTGACCGGCGAGATCAGCCGCAATACCGAGAATATCCGCCACGTCTCGCAAGAGCTGGCCGAGCAGGCGGGCAACGAGGCGGCACAGGCGGCCGAGCTCAAGTCACTGACCGAGCGGCTGGAGCAGGAGATTGGCCGCTTCCGGCTCTGATCCTCCGCCTACTCTCCATGAAAAAGGGCAGCCCGCGGGCTGCCCTTTGTTATTTCACGACTGGCTTAAGGGGTCTGTTTGACCCAGATAAGCTGGTCGGTGGCAAAGCCCAGCGACTTCGCCTTGGCGACCAGCGCATCCACCTTCGCCTTGGGCGGGTTGGGTGAGCGGGAGAGGATCCAGAGGTAGTCGTGGTTGTAGCTGGTCACCAGCGAGAGCTGGTAATCGGGGTCGAGGTCGATGACGTTGTAGCCGCCGTAGAAGGGGCCGAAGAAACTCACCTTGAGCCGCGCCTCGTCCGGGTTGCCGACGAAGTAGGCCTTGCCCTCGGCTTCGCGCCAGCTGCCATCGCTCTGCTTGCCGCGGTTGAGCACCTTGACGCCGCCATCATCCCGCATGCTGTAGGTGGCGCTCACCTGCTCCAGCCCCCGCTCGAAGCTGTGGTCGAGGCGGGCAATCTCATACCAGGTGCCAAGATAACGATCGAGCTGGAAGCCGGTGACGGGGCGAATGCCGTCGGCAATCCCGGTACAGGCCGTCAGCAGTAAAGCGGTGAACAGGCAAAGCAGTGAACGCATAAGTAATCCCTCTCTTGTTATCCCTCGATGATGCGCAACTGACCATCCCGGAAGCGGGAGGCCTGATCCGTCGGCGTGCTGCCGAAGAAGCGCTTGTACTCCCGGCTGAACTGGGAGTTGCTCTCGTAACCGACTCTGGCCGCCGCGGTGCCCGCCTTGATGCCGTCGTGCAGCATCATCATTCGCGCCTTGTGAAGGCGAAACGACTTGATGTACTGCAGCGGCGAGGTGGCAGTGACCGCCTTGAAGTGGTGGTGAAAGGCGGAGACGCTCATGTTCACCTCCCGCGCCAGCTCCTCCATGGTGAGGTTGTCGGCATAACGGGACTCTATCATACGCAGCACCCTGGCGATCTGGCCCACATGGTTGTGGCGATTGGCGAGCGCCTGCAGCGCCGGGCCGCCCCCCTCGGTGAGGGCGTGAAACAGCATCTCGCGCACCGTCTGCGGTCCCAGCACCCTGGCGTGCAGCGGGTTGTCCATCAGCTCGATCAGTCGCTCGGCGGCGCAAAACATGGTTTCGGACAGGGGGACCGAGTGGACGCCGCTCTTTTGCGGCGCGGGGGCGGGCAGGGCATCGCCCAGCTCCAGCAGCAGCTCTTGCAGGGTTACCAGATCGATCTCGATGGTAAAACCGATAAGCGGCTGCTCGGGGGAGGCGAAGCACTCGCACTCGCAGGGCAGCGGCAGGGTCATCAGCAGATAGTGGTTGGGGTCGTAGCGAAACACCTGATCCGCCAGATAACCCACCTTGTGCCCCTGCAGGATTACGATCATCCGCGGTTGGTAGAGCACCGGGGTGCGGCCATGGTGTTCGGTGGTATAGATGAGGTTGACCTGTTTCACAGGTGATGGGGTGATGCCGGGGGCGGTGACGTGGCGGGTCAATCTGGTTGCGAGGTCGCTGTAACGGTTTTGCATGGGGGCTCTTTGATTCGACAGTTCCGGTTTTTGCTGCTTTGTAGAAATAGGCAAGAATCAAGCAGGATGTTGTCTTGATGGTAGGGTGGTTCTGGAGAAAAATGCAATCACGATTTCGCGGCCAGGCCGCCCTGACTATCAGAAGAAGGCAATGTCGATGAACAACTTTACTCTCCATACCCCGACCAAAATCCTGTTCGGCCAAGGGCAGATCGCCCAGCTGCGCGAGCAGCTTCCGAGCGATGCCCGCGTCATGATCACCTATGGTGGCGGCAGCGTGGTACGCAGCGGCTTGCTGGAGCAGATCCGTAACGAGCTGGCTGGCATGACCCTGTTTGAATTTGGCGGCATCGAACCGAACCCGGCCTACGAGACCCTGATGGGCGCCGTGGAGCTGGCCCGTGCCGAGCGGGTCGACTTCCTGCTCGCCGTTGGCGGTGGCTCTGTACTCGATGGCACCAAGTTTATCGCCGCTGCCGCGCACTACGATCTGGCCAAGGATCCCTGGCACATTCTCGAGACCGTCGGCAGCGAAGTGCGTTCCGCCATCCCGCTCGGTTCCGTGCTGACCTTGCCGGCGACCGGTTCCGAAATGAACATGGGCGCCGTCATCACCCGTCGCAGCAGTGGTGACAAGGTGCACTTCTTCTCGCCGTTCGTGATGCCGCGCTTCGCCGTGCTGGATCCGGTGCTCACCTACACCCTGCCCGAGCGTCAGGTGGCGAACGGGGTAGTGGATGCTTTCGTCCACATCGTGGAGCAGTACCTCACCTATCCGGTCAATGCCAAGGTGCAGGATCGCTTCGCTGAAGGCTTGCTGCTGACCTTGATCGAAGAGGGTCCCAAGGCGCTGGCCGAGCCGCACAACTACGAGGTACGCGCCAATATCATGTGGAGCGCCACCATGGCGTTGAACGGCCTGATCGGTGCCGGTGTGCCGCAGGACTGGGCCACCCATATGCTGGGTCACGAGCTGACTGCCCTGCACGGCCTCGACCACGCCCAGACTCTGGCGGTGGTGCTGCCCGCCCTGCTGCAGGCCAAGCGCAAACAGAAACATGCCAAGCTGCTGCAATACGCCGAGCGGGTGTGGGGTCTGCACAGCGGTAGCGAAGCGGAGCGCATCGACGATGCCATCGCCGCGACCCGTGACTTCTTCGAGCGGATGGGGGTCAAGACCCGACTGCGCGACTACGGTCTGAAAGATCTGGGTATCGACACTCTGATCGGCAAGCTGGGTGAGCACGGCATGACCCGTCTGGGCGAGCACAGCGATATCGATCTGGTGCAGAGCCAGCATATTTATGAAGCGGCCTGGTAAGGGCCGCCAATCGGTGCCAAACGGGCGAAACGATTGAATTGCCGGGGCCCTCTCCCGCTATCTGGCGGCTGAGCGGTCCCGCTTTTGTTGGTAAAATGTTACTTTTCGGCGTTTCGCTGCGAGAAGTGAGACGAAAGCGGATTTCGTAAGAACAAAAAACGCTAAGATAGAGGGCCGGTAAAACATTTTTTTTGACTGGTTGGATCACTTTTTTCAGCCGTTTTTACTGGTATAAGCCTCTAATTTGGTTTGTTTTTTTTAATCGTAGCCAGGGATGGGCTGAATTCTGTACGAGTGCCGTCGGGACTGCGGTTGTAATAAAACTCCAAAATTTGATACTAATCACCTTCGCGCCTGAAAAGCGGGGGCCTGACCATGACAGGAGGTTGAGGTAAAGCCTACTGATTTTCATAACAAAGAGCCCTGGACCTGCACTTTGGTCATGTCTTGTTTCGTCAGAAGTGAGACACTGGGCAGCGATTGTTTATTAACCATCAGGGAATAGTCATGCAGATTGGAATACCGAGAGAGAGTCTCGCCGGTGAGACCCGGGTCGCAGCGACCCCGGCTACCGTCGAGCAGCTGAAAAAGCTCGGCTTCGAGGTCGCCATCGAGACCGGCGCAGGCCTGTCGGCCAGCTTCGATGATGCCGCCTTCGAGGCTGCCGGTGCCAGCGTGGTGCCGAATGTCTGGCAAGCCGACCTTATCTTCAAGGTCAATGCGCCGACCGATGCCGAGATCGCACAAATTAAAGATGGCGCCACTCTGGTGAGCTTCATCTGGCCTGCCCAGAACCCTGAGCTGGTCAAGAAGCTGTCCGAGCGCAACATCAATGTGATGGCGATGGATATGGTGCCGCGGATCTCCCGTGCCCAGTCCCTCGATGCCCTCTCCTCCATGGCCAACATCGGTGGCTATCGCGCCGTGGTTGAAGCTGCGCACCAGTTCGGTCGCTTCTTCACCGGTCAAATCACCGCAGCCGGTAAAGTGCCGCCTGCCAAGGTACTGGTGATCGGTGCCGGTGTGGCCGGTCTGGCTGCCATCGGTACGGCCGGTTCCCTCGGTGCCATCGTGCGTGCGTTCGATACCCGTCTGGAAGTGGCCGAGCAGATCGAATCCATGGGTGGGGAATTCCTCAAGCTGGACTTCGGTGGCGAAGACGGTGCATCCAGCGATGGTTACGCCAAAGTCATGTCCGATGAGTTCATCAAGGCCGAGATGGAGCTGTTCGCCCAGCAGGCCAAAGAGGTGGACATCATCATCACCACCGCCCTGATCCCGGGCAAGCCGGCTCCCAAGCTGATCACCAAAGAGATGGTCGACAGCATGAAGCCGGGCTCCGTCATCGTGGACATGGCCGCTCAGGCTGGCGGTAACTGCGAATACACAGTGCCGGGTGAGCTGCATGTCACCGACAACGGCGTCAAGGTGATCGGTTACACCGATCTGCCGGGTCGTCTGCCTGCCCAATCCTCCCAGCTCTACGGTACCAACCTGGTCAACCTGATGAAGCTGATGTGCAAGGAGAAGGACGGCAACATTGCCATCGACTTCGAAGACGTGGTTCAGCGCAACATGACGGTGATCCAGGCCGGTGAAGTGACCTTCCCGCCGCCCGCCATCTCTGTCTCTGCTGCCCCGCAGAAACCGGCCGCCGCCAAACCGGCAGCCAAGAAGGAAGAGGCCAAGCCCTCCAACAAGAAGTTCGTGTTCGGTGCCATCGGTATCGCCGCCTTCGGCTGGATCGCCTCCGTTGCCCCGGCAGCCTTCCTCTCCCACTTCACCGTATTCATCCTGGCCTGTGTGGTCGGTTACTACGTGGTGTGGAACGTCTCTCACGCCCTGCACACGCCGCTGATGTCGGTCACCAATGCCATCTCCGGCATTATCGTGGTCGGTGCCCTGCTGCAGATCGGGCAAGGGTCGACCCTGGTCACCGCGCTGGCGTTCATCGCCGTGCTGATTGCCAGTATCAACATCTTCGGCGGCTTCACCGTCACTCAGCGCATGCTGAAGATGTTCCGTAAGGATTAAGGGGGTTTAACGTGTCTCAAGGACTGGTAACAGCATCCTATATCGTTGCCGCCGTGCTCTTCATCCTCAGTCTCGCGGGACTGTCGAAGCAAGAAACGGCCAAGCATGGCAACCTGTTCGGTATCGCGGGTATGGCTATCGCCCTGCTCGCCACCGTATTCAACCCGGAGACCAGTGGTGTTCACTGGATCATCCTGGCCATGGTGATCGGCGGTGCCATCGGCGTGCGTCTGGCACTCAAGGTCGAAATGACCGAGATGCCCGAGCTGGTGGCTGTGCTGCACAGCTTCGTGGGTATGGCGGCAGTGCTGGTGGGCTTCAACAGCTTCATCGATCTGCACCCCTCCGCACCTGCTGAGGTCGTCGTCTCCGTCGGTTCCAATCTGGATGCCACCCTGGCAGCCGCCCGTGCGGCGTTCGAGCAGGCCAACAGCGTTGCTCAGGTCGAGCACCTGACCGGCGCCATGCTGAACATCCACCTGGTCGAGATCTTCCTGGGCGTCTTCATCGGTGCCGTAACCTTTACCGGTTCCGTGGTTGCCTTCGGCAAACTGCGCGGTCTGATCTCCTCCAAGCCGCTGATGCTGCCGCATCGCCACAAGCTGAACCTGCTGGCCGTGGTTGCTTCTTTGGCGCTGATGGTCTACTTCGTCAACGCGGGCGGCTCTACCTTCGCCCTGCTGGTGATGACCCTGATCGCCTTCGCCTTCGGCTGGCATCTGGTTGCCTCCATCGGTGGCGCAGACATGCCGGTGGTAGTCTCCATGCTGAACTCCTACTCCGGTTGGGCGGCAGCGGCGGCGGGCTTCATGCTCTCCAACGACCTGCTGATCGTCACCGGCGCTCTGGTGGGTTCCTCCGGTGCGATCCTCTCTTACATCATGTGTAAGGCGATGAACCGCTCCTTCATCTCCGTGATCGCCGGTGGCTTCGGCTCCGATGGCGTGGCCTCCACGGCTGATCAGGAGATGGGCGAATACCGCGAAACCAGCGCCGAGGAAGTGGCTGACCTGCTGAAGAACTCCAGCTCCGTCATCATCACCCCGGGCTACGGTATGGCGGTGGCGCAGGCCCAGTATCCGGTTGCCGAGATCACCCAGAAGCTGCGTGATCGCGGCGTCAAGGTGCGTTTCGGTATCCACCCGGTTGCCGGTCGTCTGCCTGGCCACATGAACGTGCTGCTGGCGGAAGCGAAAGTCCCGTATGACATCGTGCTGGAAATGGACGAGATCAACGACGACTTCGCCGATACCGATACCGTGCTGGTGATCGGTGCCAACGACACCGTTAACCCGGCCGCGATGGAAGATCCGGGCAGCCCGATCGCCGGTATGCCGGTGCTGGAAGTATGGAAAGCGCAGAACGTCATCGGCTTCAAGCGCTCCATGAACACTGGCTACGCCGGTGTCCAGAACCCACTGTTCTTCAAGGAAAATACCCAGATGCTGTTTGGCGATGCCAAGGCCAGCGTCGAGGCAATCCTGAAAGCACTGTAAGTGCCACTCAGAGAGTGAATATCAAGGAGGCTTCGGCCTCCTTTTTTATTGCCCATCCCTTGTATATCCTCAATCCATACGGACCATGAGGGATCTCCATGATGTGGTGTCAGGGTTGGCGAAGGATCGGGTTGTACGGCTGGCTGCTGGCCTTCCTGTTTGGTGCTGGTTCGGCCGTAGCAGCGGACGAGCCGCCGACTCTGACGCTGCTGACCGAGCTGTGGCCCCCTTATGTGATGCGTGGTGACAATGGCGAGCTGGCCGGCGCCGATCTCGATCTGGCCTGTACCGTGTTGCGCCAGATGGGTTATCGCACCGAAATCAGGGTGCTGCCCTGGAAGCGGGTTCTGCAGCAGGCCCGTCTCAGGCAGGGGGATGCGGTGCTCGATGTCTTCTTTGAACCTTCCCGTCAGCAGTGGCTCCACTACCCCGAAGAGCCGCTCTCTTACAGCGGTGAAGTGCTCTTCTATCCATCGGCTCGTCCGGTGGATTTCAAACAGCTCTCCGACCTCAAGGGTCTGCGGATAGGTATTCAGGAAGATTATGCCTACAGCCCCGATTTTCTGACCGATCCCGGGGTGATCCGGATGCCGATGACGGGGGAGGGGAATGCCATCAAACAGCTGCATCTGATGATGGCCGGTCGGCTGGACGGGGTGGTGCTCAACGAGCGGGTCGGTCGTTATCTGCTGCATACCCAGGGGTTGCAGGATCAGGTGAACCACGGCTCGCGCCTGCTGACCGACGACAACCGCAACTTCCTCGCGTTTACCCACAAGCCCGGCCACGACCAGCTGGCTATCCGCTTCTCCTCTGCCCTCAAGGCATTCAAACAGACTCCCGCCTACAAGCAACTGCTGGCCCGCTATCACCTCTGAGTTGCCGCCCTGCTGTGCGCAGCTTCACAATTTGTCGCACTTTGTTAAAAGGTGGGCATAATGGCGAACAAAAAGGGGATGCCGCTCAACATTAGTTGATCTTGTTGATAGTAGAATCAACTGCGGTTTACTCAGAGTTACTCATATATGTCCACAGCAGCCACCACTGACCAGATCAATTCGTTAACGGATGAAGAACGTCATCTGATCGCCAGTTTCGAGCCCGCAGTCGATGCGCTGGCCGCGCTGTTTGGCGCAGGGTGCGAGGTGGTGTTGCATGCGTTCGATACGCTGGATGCATCGGTCATCAAGATTGCCAACGGCCATGTCACCGGTCGTCGGGAGGGGGCGCCGGTCACCGACTTTGCCCTCAACCGCTTGCAGGGGGAGGCGGGCAGCCAGTGGAGCAGCTACTTCAGCCGTACCCGCGACGGGACGCTGATGAAGTCCTCCTCCATCACCATCAGCAACCGGCAGGGCAAGCCCATCGGCATGCTCTGCGTGAACTTCAGTCTGGATACCTCCCTTGGCAGCCTGCTCGATACTTTTGCGTTGCCAGCGGCACCAGCGCCGCTCAACAACGAGACTTTTGCCAGCTCGGTGGACGATCTGGTGACCCAGGTGATTGAGAAGGTGGATCGGGACGATTCGCTCTCCTGCACGGTGCGCAACAAGGAGATAGTGACCCGGCTCTTCGACATGGGGATCTTCGAGATCAAGGAGGCGGCCCAGCTGGTTGCCCGGATGCTCGGCATCTCCCGTCATACTGTTTATCTGCATATCCGCAACCACAAGGCGGATCTGAACAAGCAATAACTGCCTGCGGGCACCCTGAACATGAGAAACACTGCGATGAAAGCACAATGGACCGACTTTATTACCCTGCTCAAGCGTGAAGTGGTGCCGGCCCTGGGCTGTACCGAGCCGATGTCGGTGGCGCTGGCGGCGGCCAACTGCCGCAAGCTGCTGGGGGAGACCCCGACTAGCATCAGCGTCTGGGTCAGTGGCAATCTGTTCAAGAACGGCATGGGGGTCGGGGTGCCGGGTACCGGCATGATCGGTCTGCCGGTCGCCGCTGCGGTCGGCATCACAGGGGGCAATCCCGATGCCGGGCTGGAGGTGCTCAAGACCCTCACACCAGAACAGGTGGAAGCGGCCAAGGCGTTGCTGCCGGTCATCAAGGTGGATGTGAAGGATGTACCGGATGTGCTCTACGCCGAGGTGCTGGCCGAAGTGGAGGGTCATAGTGCCCGGGTGGTGATCTGTACAGACCACACCCGCATCATCCTGATGGAGAAGGATGGCGAGGTGCTGATGGAGCAGGCCAGTGCCCCCGGCGTGCAGATCCAGCCAGCCAAATCCGCCAAACCGGCCATGACCCTGCGGGAGATCGTCGATTTTGCATTGGAAGTGCCGCTGGCGGAGATCGACTTTATCCGCGAGGCCGCCACCATGAATCAAGCGCTGGCGGACGAAGGGTTACAGGGCTACGGCCTGAAGATCGGCAAGATCCTCACCGAACAGGTGGAGCGCAAGCTGCTCTCCGATGACCTGATGACGCTGGCGATGCGCCTCTCCTCCGCCGCCTCCGATGCGCGAATGGATGGCGCCATGCTGCCCGCCATGTCCAACTCCGGTTCCGGCAATCAGGGCATTGCCGCCACCATGCCTGTGGTCGCGGCTGCCCGCTTCCTCAAGGCGAGCGACGAGCAGCTGACCCGGGCACTGGTGATGAGCCATCTGGTGGCCATCTACATCAAGACCTATCAGAACAAGCTGTCGGCCCTCTGCGCCGCCAGTACCGCCGCCATGGGGGCCGGTGCCGCCATCACCTGGCTGCTGGGCGGCCAGTATCAGCAGATCAGCCACTGCATCAACAACATGATTGGCGATGTCTCCGGCATCATCTGCGACGGCGCGGGCAGCGCCTGCTCCATGAAGGTCTCCACTTCCACCTCGGCGGCGGTTAAGTCTTCGCTGATGGCCATCAACAACCTGCATGTCCCCCAGAGCGAGGGGATCGTCTCCGACGATGTGGACCAGACCATCGCCAATCTGGGCCGCCTCTCCAAAGAGGGGATGCTGGATACCGACATCGAGATCATCAACATCATGCGAGCGAAACAGCAGAAGCAGTGAATCTGTGACAAGGGGGCGATAGACCCCCTTGTTCTTGTCACGACGGCGCAGACCGTATGACACGGTTGCCAGGGCAAGCATGGCGCTTGCTCTTGTTTCTCGGGCGCAAGCCCGCTTTTTGGGGAGTCATACCATGACATTTAGCGTTATCGGCAATCTGGCCATCGCCGCCATCTTGCTGTTCTTTCTCTACCGGTTACAGGAAAAACATGTGAGCTTCACCCGCCGGGTATTTGCCGGTCTGGGGCTCGGTATTCTGTTCGGCGCCGCGTTGCAACTGCTTTACGGTGCTGGTTCGTCCGTCATTGTTCAGACCATCGACTATCTGGATATCGTGGGTAGCGGCTATGTGAAGCTGCTGCAAATGATCATCATCCCGCTCATCATGGTCTCCATCATCAGCGCTATCTTGAAGCTCAATGGTGGCACTGCGCTGGGCAAGATCAGCGCCATGACCATAGGCGTGCTGATCTTTACCACCGCCATCGCCGCCGGGGCGGGAATCCTGATGTCCAACCTGTTTGGCCTGACCGCTGAAGGGCTCACCTCCGGTGCCGCCGAGAGCGCCCGTGGCGCCGCGCTGCAGACCACCCTCGGCAGCGTCGAGAGCATGTCTTTCGCCAAGATGATGCTGGAGTTCATTCCCGCCAACCCCTTCCTCGACATGACCGGGGCGCGCAAGACCTCCACCATCGCCGTGGTGATCTTCTCCATCTTCATCGGCCTCTCCTCCACCGGCATCGCCCGCAAGAAGCCGGAGATCTTCGCCAGCTTCAGCCACTTCGTGGCCGTGGCTCATGCCATCGTAATGCGAATGGTGACTCTGGTGCTGCGCCTAACCCCGTTTGGCGTACTGGCGCTGATGACCAAGGTGGTCTCCGGCTCCAACTATGCTGACATCCTCAACCTGCTCAGCTTTGTGATGGCCTCTTACGGCGCCATCGCCATCATGTTTGTCGTGCACCTGCTGCTGGTGAGCATGGTCGGCATCAACCCGCTGCGCTTCCTCAAGAAGATCACTCCGGTGCTGGCGTTTGCCTTCACCTCGCGCACCAGTGCGGGCTCCATCCCGATGAACGTGCAGACCCAGACCAAGTCGCTGGGTATTCCTGAGGGGATCGCCAACTTCGCCGCCTCCTTCGGTTCCACCATCGGCCAGAACGGCTGTGCCGGTATCTATCCGGCCATGCTGGCCGTGATGATTGCCCCGACCGTTGGGGTTAACCCGATGGATCCCGGCTTTATCATGACCCTGATCGCCATCATCACCGTCAGCTCCTTCGGGGTGGCCGGGATTGGCGGTGGCGCCACCTTTGCCGCGCTGATCGTGCTCTCCGCGCTGGACTTCCCGGTGGCGCTGGCCGGTCTGCTCATCTCCATCGAGCCACTGATCGACATGGGCCGTACCGCGCTCAACGTTTCCGGTTCCATCACCGCAGGGACGGTCACCAGCCGTCTGATGGGCGAGACCGACATGCATGTGTTCAACAGCGATCACGAAGTGAGTCTGGACGGCGAAGAGTCTACCGTCTGATTTGCTGTCGGTTGATCTGCCCGTGGAAAGGGGCGACTCTTTCCCGTCATAGACCGCAGGGAGGGCATGCCCTCCCTGCGCCATTGAGAGGAAAAACTATGAGAATTCTGATCATCGGTGGCGAAGCCGCCGGTATGAGTGCGGCCGCCAAGGCTCGCCGTCTGGCCATCGATGCCGAAATCGTGGTGTATGAGGCCTCCGAGGTGATCTCTTTCGGTGCCTGCGGCCTGCCTTACTTCGTCGGTGACGAGTTTCAGGAGCCCGGTTACATGGCCGAGTTCACCCCGGAGCAGTTCGCCGCCAAGGGGATCGAGGTCAAGATTGGCCATCGGGTGCTGAGCGTCGATGCGGCTGCCCAGACTCTGGTGGTGGAGCACAACGGCGACACCTTCACCGATCGCTACGATCGCTTGATGATTGCCACCGGTGCCCGCGAAGTGATGCCCCCCATCCCCGGTCTGCAGCAGCAAGGGGTATTTGGTCTGCGCCGGATGGCCGACGGGCTGGCGCTGAAGGCGGCGGTGCAAGACAAGAACAATCGCCGCGCCGTGGTGATTGGCTCCGGCTTTATTGGGCTGGAGGTGGTCGAGGCGCTGGTCCATCAGGGCAAAGAGGTGCGTCTCATCGAGCTGGCGGAGCGGGTCATCCCCGACGCGTTTGATGGCGAGATCACCCAGCACATTGAAACCGAACTGCGCGAGCAGGGGGTCTCTCTCCATCTGGGTGAGCGAGTTGAAGCACTGCTGGGGGATGGTCGGGTGACCGGCGTGCGAACCAGCCATGGCGAGCACGAGGCCGATATCGTGGTGGTCTGCACCGGGGTCAAGCCCAACACCGAGTTTCTGGCCGACACCGGCATCAAGCGGCTCGGCAACGGCGCAATCAAGGTGGATCGTCAGGGGCGCAGCTCGCTCGCCAACGTCTGGTCAGCCGGTGACTGTGCCAGCGTCTGGCACAGCGTGAAGCAGCAGCAGGTCTATGTGCCGCTCGCCACCATCGCCAACAAGCTGGGGCGCATGGTGGGTGAGAACCTGGCGGGGGCCGAGCAGGAGTTCCCGGGCACCCTCGGCTCTGCCGCGCTCAAGGTGTTGGGGCTGGAGGCGGGCCGTACCGGTCTTTCCGAGCAGGAAGCCAAGGCGATGGGCATCGACTATCGCACTGTGGTGATCAAGGACAAGTGCCATACCAACTACTGCCCGGGCCAGTCCGACATTCACGTCAAGCTGGTCTATGAGGCGGGCAGCAAGCGGCTGCTGGGCGGCCAGATCCTCGGTCGCAAGGGGGCGGTCCACCGCATCGACGCGCTGGCGGTGGCCATCACCATGGGAGTGACCACCGATCAGCTCGGCATGCTGGATTTTGCCTACGCGCCGCCCTTCTCCCGCACCTGGGATGCCCTGAACGTGGCGGGTAACGTCGCGAAGTAAGCGTTGCGATGACTGCGTCGTTACGCAGATTCTGCTCTGCAGAGCAATCTGCGGGTAATAGCTGAGGGTAAATTGCAGCGATAAAAAAACCGATGCCTTGGCATCGGTTTTTTGTTACCGGTTTATCCGTATCACTCAGCCACGGCCGAGGCGGTTCTCCGGGTAGTTCTTGGCCAGCACTTCGCGGGCATGCTTGGCCAGCTGAGGCATCTTCAGGGCGTCGTAAGACTCGACCATGATCTCCAGTGCCTTCTCGGTTTCGGCTGTGTCGGGGTAGGTTTCGACAATCAGCTTGGCCCGGTTGGCGGCCGCGACCAGTGCATCACGCTTCACGTAATACTCGGCCACGCTCAGGTCATATCGGGCCAGACGATTCTTCAGGCCAATCATGCGCGCACGGGCATCGGCGGCATAGACGCTGTTGGGGTAGTTTTGCAGCAGAGTCTTGAAGTCCTGGAATGCCTGACGGGCATAAGCCGGGTCTTTGTCGTCCCGATCGATACCGAACAGGCTCTGGAAGAAGTTGTAATCCGCCGCCATGTTGGTCAGGCCGCGCATATAGAAGACGTAATCGATATTTTTATGCGCCGGATTGAGGCGGATAAAACGGTCGATATTGGCGATCGCCTGAGCGGTATCATCCTGCTTGTAGTAGGCATAGATGAGGTCAAGCTGCACCTGGTTGGAGTAGGCGCCGAACGGGTAGCGAGAGTCCAAAGCCTCCAGCAATTCAGTGGCTTGCACGTAATTGCCAACGTCCAGTTTGAGGCGTGCTTTCTGGTACAGGGTCTCCGGCGGTTCGTCGGGTACCTTGGGTTTGGTGCTGGAACAGCCTGTGATCAAGGTAGCGACCAAGGCGAGCGACATCAGCAGGTGAGACTTCTTTCCCATCAACAACATCCGGTCCATTTCCACGAAATTGGCAAAGTATCCGTTATGCTTGGCTAAAAGAAAAGCTAGAATACCCGGATTATTTCGAATTGATACCCCCCGCTCAAGAGACCATACATGAGCCAGCATATTGAACTGACAGGCGAATTCCAGGATCACCAATTCGGGCAGCGACTCGACCAGGCCCTGGCCGAATTGTTTCCAGACTACTCCCGCACCCGCATCAAGGAGTGGATTTTACAGGACAGAGTGACCCTGGACGGTCAGGTTGCCAACACCCCGCGCGAGAAGATTCTGGCCGGGCAGCAGGTGCATGTGAATGTCGAGCTGGAAGATGATACCCGCTGGGATGCCCAGGATATCGAGCTCAACATTGTTTATGAAGATGAACACATTCTGGTGATCGACAAACCGGCCGGTCTGGTGGTTCACCCGGGCGCAGGTACGCCGGATGGCACCATCCTCAACGCCCTGCTGCACCGCTACCCCGGCATTGCCGAGGTACCTCGCGCCGGTATCGTGCACCGTCTGGATAAAGACACCACAGGCTTGATGGTGGTTGCCAAAACCGTACCCGCACAGACCCATCTGGTGGAAGCGCTGCAGGCGCGCCAGATCACCCGTGAGTACGAAGCGATCGCCATCGGTCACATGACCGCAGGTGGCACCGTCGATGCGCCCATCGGCCGTCACCCGACCCAGCGTACCCATATGGCCGTGGTGCCCAATGGTCGTCCTTCCGTGACCCACTACCGGGTGCACGAGAAGTTCCGTGGCCACACCCGCCTGCGTCTGCGTCTGGAGACCGGCCGTACCCACCAGATCCGTGTCCACATGGCGCACATCAAACACCCGCTGGTGGGCGATCCCGCTTACGGTGGCCGTCTGCGCCCGCTGCGCAACGCGACCCCCGAGCTGACCCAGGCACTGCGCAACTTCAACCGTCAGGCGCTGCATGCCACCATGCTGCAACTGGCTCACCCCATCACGGGTGAAGTGATGCAGTGGCATTCAGCTACACCGCAAGACATGGTGGAGCTGATGGAAGTGCTGCGCGCGGATACTCTCGCCAATCCGGATGATTTAGTCTGGAACTGATGCGATAGGGCCTGCTGCGTCGGTTTCTGGCGTCATCCGGCCCGAATAGATGCCAATCGGGGTTCCCTTGCAGGAGCCCCGTTTTTATATCGGTGAATTGAAGGAGTCACAGATGAAATGGATCGAACCCGACTGGCCAGCCCCGGCGTGTGTCAGGGCGTTGTCGACCACCCGGGATGGCGGCGTCAGTGAAGGGGTCTTTGTCGGTCTCAATCTGGGCGCCCACGTGGGTGACGAACCGGCGCGAGTCGAGGCCAATCGGGCGCGGCTGCAGCAGGCGGCTGCCATCCCGGGGCCCCTCAACTGGCTCAATCAGGTGCACGGCACCGTGGTTCATCAGGTCAGCAGCCATTATCAGCAGGTGACGGATGCTGATGCCGCCTGCGCCCATGAGGCGGATCAGGCCTGCATCGTGATGACTGCTGACTGTCTGCCGGTGTTGTTCTGCGATCGGGCGGGTACCGTAGTGGCTGCCGCCCACGCGGGCTGGCGTGGCCTGAAAGAGGGCGTGCTGGAGGCGAGCATCGCCGCCATGGGCTGCGAGCCGGGCAAGATCCTGGCCTGGCTGGGCCCGGCCATCGGCCCCACAGCATTTGAAGTGGGTGGCGAGGTGCGCGAGGCCTTTATGGCTGAGCAGGCTGAAGCAGAAGCGGCGTTCGTCCCTTCGTCCAACGACGGCAAATGGTTGGCGGATATCTACCAGCTGGCGCGGTTGCGCCTCGCCCGTGCTGGCGTTACCGCCGTCTATGGCGGCGAATATTGCACCTTCAGCGATAGCGAGCAGTTCTACTCTTATCGTCGCGACGGCCAGACCGGCCGGATGGCCTCCCTCATCTGGTTGGCCCGCTAAGCAATCACCCGCCAAGTAATAACCCGTTTCTCTCAAAAACAGATCCGTATGAGAGAGGCGGGGATTCTGCCCTCTCCCCGCTTTGCAGAAAAAATAACCAGCCCATGCCCTTGAAATAGCCCGTACGGGCCTCATCTTTCATCTCAGAAAGTTATGTTGTTTGCCGCGCAAGCGGCGTCTGCCTGTTTGAAGGGGGAGTGCAATGCGCCTCGATCGCCTTACCAGCAAATTCCAGATTGCTATTTCCGATGCCCAGTCTCTTGCGCTGGGTCGTGACCACCAATTCATCGAACCCGTTCACCTGATGACCGCGCTGGTCAATCAGGATGGCGGCTCCATCCGTCCGTTGCTCACCCTGACCGGGATGGATATCAATGCCCTGCGCTCCCGTCTCGGTGAGGAGCTGGATCGCCTGCCGCGCGTCAGCGGCGTGGAAGGGGACGTGCAGCTCTCCAACGGCCTCGGCCGCCTGCTCAATGTCTGCGACAAACTGGCCCAGCAGCGCAAGGATCAGTTCATCTCCTCCGAGCTGTTCGTGCTGGCTGCCCTCGACGACAAGGGAACGCTGGGTGAGCTGCTGCGCGCTCAGGGGCTGACCAAGGAAAAACTCGAAGCGGCCATCGACAAGGTGCGTGGCGGCAAGAAGGTGGAAGATGCCAACGCCGAGGAGAACCGCCAGGCGCTGGAGAAGTACACCATCGATCTGACCGAGCGGGCCGAGATCGGCAAGCTCGACCCGGTGATCGGCCGTGATGACGAGATCCGCCGCACCATTCAGGTGCTGCAACGCCGTACCAAGAACAACCCCGTGCTGATCGGTGCTCCCGGCGTCGGCAAGACCGCCATCGTCGAGGGGCTGGCCCAGCGCATCATCAACGGCGAAGTGCCGGAAGGGCTCAAGAACAAGCGGGTGCTGTCGCTGGACATGGGGGCGCTGGTGGCCGGTGCCAAGTATCGCGGCGAGTTTGAAGAGCGGCTCAAGGCCGTACTGACCGATCTCGCCAAGGAGGAGGGCAACGTCATCCTCTTTATCGACGAGCTGCACACCATGGTCGGCGCCGGCAAGGGCGAAGGGGCCATGGACGCGGGCAACATGCTGAAACCTGCGCTGGCCCGTGGCGACCTGCACTGCGTCGGTGCCACTACTCTGGATGAGTACCGTCAGTACATCGAGAAAGACGCCGCGCTTGAGCGTCGCTTCCAGAAGGTGCTGGTGGAAGAGCCGAGCGTGGAGGACACCATCGCCATCCTGCGCGGCTTGAAAGAGCGTTACGAGCTGCACCACCATGTGCAGATCACCGACCCCGCCATCGTGGCGGCGGCCCAGCTGTCCCACCGCTACATTGCGGATCGCCAGCTGCCGGACAAGGCCATCGACCTCATTGACGAGGCGGCGGCCAGCATCCGGTTGCAGATCGACTCCAAGCCTGAGGCGCTCGATCGCCTCGAGCGGCGCATCATCCAGCTCAAGCTGGAGCAGCAGGCGTTGATGAAAGAGGACGACGACGCCAGCCGCAAGCGTCTGGAGCTGATCAATCAGGAGATTGGCGAAAAAGATCGGGAATACAACGAGCTGGACGAAGTATGGAAGGCCGAGAAAGCCGCCCTTGCCGGCACCCAGCATATCAAGGCGGCGCTGGAGCAGGCCCGTCAGGATCTCGATGTGGCACGCCGGGCAGGCGACCTGGGCCGGATGTCCGAGCTGCAATATGGCCGCATTCCGGAGCTGGAGAAACAGCTGGATCTCGCCACTCAAGCCGAGATGCAGGAGACCAGTCTGCTGCGCAATCGGGTCACCGATGTGGAGATCGCAGACGTCCTGGCCCGCTGGACCGGTATTCCGGTCGCCCGCATGCTGGAAGGGGAGCGCGACAAGCTGCTGCGGATGGAAGATCAGCTGCACAGCCGGGTGATTGGTCAGGAAGAGGCGGTCGATGCCGTCTCCAACGCCATTCGTCGCTCCCGTGCCGGTCTCTCCGATCCTAATCGCCCCATCGGCTCCTTCCTGTTCCTGGGGCCCACCGGGGTGGGCAAGACCGAGCTGTGCAAGGCGCTTGCCGAGTTCCTGTTCGATACCCAGGATGCCATGGTGCGGATCGATATGTCCGAGTTCATGGAGAAACACAGCGTGGCCCGTCTGGTGGGGGCGCCTCCCGGATACGTGGGTTATGAAGAGGGTGGTTATCTGACCGAGGCGGTACGCCGTCGTCCCTACTCGGTGATCCTGCTGGACGAGGTGGAGAAAGCGCATCCGGATGTGTTCAACATCCTGTTGCAGGTGCTTGATGATGGCCGCCTGACCGATGGTCAGGGTCGCACCGTCGATTTCCGTAACTCGGTGGTGATCATGACCTCCAACCTCGGGTCGGATCTGATTCAGGAGCACCACTCCGAGAAGGATTACGACGAGATGAAGGCCATGCTGATGGATGTGCTGACCCGCAGTTTCCGGCCGGAGTTTATCAACCGGATCGACGAGACCGTGGTGTTCCATCCGCTCGGCGAGGAGCACATCAAGTCCATCGCCCGCATCCAGCTCAAGAGCCTGATGGGCCGTCTCGAGGCTCAGGGTTACGAGGTGGAGGTGAGCGAAGCGCTGCTCAACAAGCTGGTTCACGCCGGGTTCGACCCCGTTTACGGGGCACGACCCCTCAAGCGGGCGATCCAGCAGAAGGTGGAGAACCCGCTGGCGCAGGCCCTGCTCTCCGGCCGCATCGTCCCCGGCAAGAAACTGTTGCTGGGAGCCGACAGCAACGGCCTCACCATGACCCAGTAACCGATCTCGTGTCGATGTTTGCAACGCCAGCCCTCGGGCTGGCGTTGTCATATCTGGTGGCGGGGATTCGGGCGCAAAAAAACGGCAATCCGAAGATTGCCGGGAGGAATGTAGTGAAGCGACCTGACGTGGGTTGAGCGGGTCGCAGGGGCAAGCCCCCGATTTCGAAACAAAGCCGCTAACGGCCTTGCGTCTTACAGCCTGCCGGGGATGCGCTCGCTCAACCCCGACGGCCACCTGCCTGTTGCCATGCCGGCTGAGATGGCGCCGGCATGGCCTTCATTCGTTACAGCATGCCTTGCACGGCAGCTTTCATCTCGGCTGGCCAGACGCCGACCTGCACCTGGCCGATATGCTCTTTTTGCAGCAGCAACATGGCCAGACGGGATTGGCCGATGCCGCCGCCGATGGTCTGCGGCATCCGTGCGGCCAGCAGATCCTGATGCCAGTCGTACTGCAGGCGATCCTCGTCGCCTGTGATAGCCAGCTGGCGGCGCAGCGCCTCGGCATCGACCCGGATCCCCATGGAGGAGATCTCGAAGCTGTCTTGCAGCACCGGGTTCCACACCAGAATGTCACCGTTCAGACCCGCCAGACCCAGCTCGCTGTAGCTGCTCCAGTCGTCATAGTCGGGGGCGCGCACATCGTGACGCTCACCGTGGGAGAGGGCACCGCCGATGCCGATCAGGAACACGGCCCCCAGCTCTTTGGCTATGGCACGCTCGCGCCCCTTGGCATCGAGCTCCGGGTAACGGGCCAGCAGCTCTTCGCTGTGCAGGAACTGAATCTCCGCCGGCAGGAAGGGGGTCAGCTCATGCTCGGCACAGACCGCGCGCTCGGTGGCCTTGATAGCGGCCCAGATGCCGCGCACGGTTTCCTGCAGATAGGCCAGATCGCGGCGCTCGCTCGGCATCACCTTCTCCCAGTCCCACTGATCCACGTAGACCGAGTGGATGGGGGTGAGCTTGTCTTCATCCGGACGCAGCGCCTTCATGTGGGTGTAGATCCCTTCGCCCGGGCCGAAGCCGAAGCGACCGAGAGTCTGGCGCTTCCATTTGGCCAGTGAATGAACCACTTCGTAGCTGTGCTCCGGCAGGGTTTTCACTTTGACCTGCACTGCATTCTCATGGCCAGAGAGGTTGTCCTGAGTGCCATCACCGACCCGGCTCAGAATGGGGGCTTGCACCTCCATCAGACCCAGTTGCTGGGCGAGTTGGCGGGAGAACATCTCTTTGACGAAGCTGATCTGCTGTTGGCTGCGAATGTAGTGCTGTTTCATGCTGAATTCCTGTTTCAAACCCCGTTGGATGTGGTGATTCTTCAACGGATCGCCAATTAAATTCAATATTCGATAATAGAAATAGGCTTTATGTATTTTTTTCTTCAAAATAAGCCGTTATTTAATGAGGTATCGTCAACGGGAGTGCAAAAAAATGCCGGAAAATTACCGGATCGATAATCTCGATCAGGCCATCCTCACCGCTCTGATGGAAAATGCGCGAATCCCTTACGCCGAACTTGCAAAACAACTGGCGGTCAGCCCGGGCACCATCCATGTGCGGGTGGAGAAGATGAAACAGGCGGGGATCATCGAGGGGACACGGGTGCAGGTTAACCCCAAGAAGCTGGGTTACGACGTCTGCTGCTTTATCGGGATCAATCTGAAGAGTGCCAAGGATTATCCCTCGGCACTGGCCAAGCTGCAGGCGCTGGACGAGGTGGTGGAGGCTTACTACACCACCGGCCACTACAGCATCTTCATGAAGGTGATGACCCGCTCCATCGACGAGCTGCAGATAGTGCTGATCAACAAGATCCAGACCATCGACGAGATCCAGTCCACTGAAACCCTGATCTCGCTGCAAAACCCTATCCTGCGGGATGTGAAGCCTTGAGGTGGGTTGTATAAGGGGTAGGGCGTAGAGATCCATCTCCCGTGCGAAACCCTGACCCCTTGATCAGGGTTCGATATAGGGGATGGCGTACTTGTCGTAGAGGGCCTTGAGGCTGCCGTTGCGCTTCATGCGCAGCAGTTCGGCATCGTAGGCGGCCATCAGGGCTGGGGTCTGTGCATCCGCCCGTGCGCGGGCCCAGGTGTTGAAGTAGGGACTGCTCTTGAGCGGTTTGGGCAGGTAATCGATCTTTCCCGTCAGCCCCTCTTCCTTGATCTGGGTGAAGGCGGTGACCAGCGGCATGGGTACGGTATCGATCCGTCCGGCCAGCAGTTTGCGCAGTTGCAGCTGGTTCATAGTGATCTCCTGAAACTGATAGGCCGGGTCGGTCATGGCCGCTGCCAGTTCAGGGGTGTAGGAGAAATCCTTGGTCACGCCGATGCGCCAAGGTTTGAGATCGGCCAGCGTTTCGTAGCGGATCTTCATCAGGTCCGCCTTGCGCACGAAGAAGTGCCAGCTGTGGCGAAGATGGGCCTGTTGGGGATAGATGAGATAACTCTCCCGCTCCGCCTTGTAGGAGTGGGTCATGACCAGATCGCAGGCGCCGGTTTCGGCATTGCGGGTGAGGCGGGCGCCGGAGTCGGCCAGCTCGATCCGAAAGGGCGTCTCCAGCTTGTCGAAGATGGCGGTGACTATGTCTATATCGAGTCCGCGGGGTTTCTGATCGGCATCGAGATACTTGAGCGGGGGCTCCATGGTGCCGCAGATCACCAGCTCTTTGGCGGGCAATCCGAGTGGAAACAGCAACCAAAACAGGGGGATCACACGCAAACTACGTCTCCTGAGCCCGTTTGAAGATATTCCAAGACCTGATTCCAGTATATTGGATGGCACCTGATCCGTTAGAAGCGACTGTTTATGGCAAATCCTGAAATCGAGAGCCCGCTGGACGGGATCGACAAGTTGACCGTCTCGCTCTACCGCCTTGGCTTGAGTGCGGCAGCCTTGTTGCTGCTTTGCCGCGGTGCGGCGCTGCTGAGCGGGATGGCACTGCTCCCGTCGGCACAATGGTTGATGTCGCTGGCAGTGACAAGCGCAATATGCGGCTTCTCGCTGCATATCTACGACAAGCGGATTCGCCTGATTCTGCAGGGATTTGGGTGGGGCGCACTGGCTCTGGCAGCGGTGGGGGCACCGGATGCGCTGGTGCTGGGGGCGGCGTTGGCGACCCTCTCCGGGCTGGCGTTCAAGGAGCAGTTTTGCTTCGCCATTCCCGGCATCAAGCTGGTGCCCGTATTGCTGCCGGCGTTATGGCTGCTGGAGTGGTTGCGGGTGGAGTGGGCCGCCGCACTGGTGGCGCTGGTCTGCGGGGCCCTGTTGACCTTGCTGGCGCTGGCCAAGTGGCGAATGCCCCTGCACTTCGATATCGGTGACAAGGGGCGTTATCAGATCTAGGTCTGCTGGCACACCTTCATCTGCTGGTTGAGGGCCTGCATCACCTGACGGCGGCTGATGATGCCGATCACCTTGCCCTGTTGCAGCACCGGGTAGATCTTGGGTTTGGCATCGGCCATCTGGCGAGCCAGATCCAGAATGCTCTCATCCGGCCCGACCGAGAGGGGCGAGCGGTTCATCAGATCCTCCACCCGGGTGCGGGTATCGCAGTGGTAGCTGCCGGTGAGCAGACTGGGGATGCAATCTTGTTCGGAAAGAAAGCCGATCAGCCGTTTCTGCTCATCCAGTACCGGCAGGCCGCCAAGACCCGATTGATGCAGGCGATCCAGCGCTTCTGCCAGGCCGAGTCCGGCAGTGAGGGAGTGGGTCAGGCGACCCATGTGGTGGTGTACTTTCAGCATGGTGGTGACTCCGCAAGAGGGGGATGCCGCCACTATGACGCGGGCGGGGGGCCCGCGACCAATGGCTTGTGCCGCAGGGATTGATAGGCACAAGCCATCGGCGGTGATCCGCTGGCAGGCGGGCTTCGTTCATGCAAGACCATGAAAGGGAAAGGAGATCGTATGCGTGCATTGGTTACGGGCTGCGGCCGTCGACTCGGATTTTATCTCTGTGAACAACTGGTGGCAGCGGGCTGGCAGGTGACGGGCAGTTATCGCAGCGAGCGGCCGGAGCTGGCCACGCTGGCAGTACTGGGGGTCGAACTGGTGCAGGCGGATTTTGGCCGGGAAGAGGACGTTGGCAAGCTGATCGATGTGCTGGCGACCCATCAGGATCTGACGCTGGTGATCCACAACGCCTCGGCCTTCGAGCCGCAGGCAACTGATCCGGCTGCACAACTGGCCCAGTTCGAGCAGTTCTACCGGGTGCACATGGCGGCCCCCTTCCAGCTAAACTGGGCGCTGGCCCCTCAGCTTGCCAGCAACCCCAACGCCAGCATCATTCACATCACCGATATCTATATCCATGCCCCGGCCCCCCGTTTTGCCAGCTATGTGGCGACCAAGGCGGGAGCCCATTCGCTGGCCATGAGCTTTGCCCGGGAGCTGGCGCCTGCGGTGCGGGTCAACACCATAGAGCCGGGGCCGATCCTGTTTCTCGACGAGCATGACGAGGCATGGCGCCAGCAGGTGTTGGCGAAAACACCGCTGGCGCGGGAGGGGGGACTTGAGCCCATCTGGCAGGCGGTGCAGTTACTGATGGGGAACAGTTATATGACGGGGGCCAGCATCAAGGTAGATGGCGGGCGCGCGCTGGCCACTCTCTGAAGGCTTGCCAAGCACCAGCGGCTCCAGCCCGACCAGCCGGGTCAGCAAGCCTTTGCCGGGTTTGAGCTTGCCCGACGGGGCGGGGAGCGTCACTTGCAGCGCCACCTTGGGGTCATGCACCTCGCCATGGCCATAGAGCTCGGCCAGCAGCTCCGCCAGATAGGAATCGACCTCTGCCGAGGCAAGGTCACCGCTCCTGTTGCTGGCCAGAATATCGATGTCGAGCGGCCGATCGTGCACCTTGCAGAGCGGATCGCTGCGATCCCGGCCGTGAGCCACTTCAAGGGCGACAAAGTACTGCTTGAGGCGGGCGGCATCGAGCGGGCTCTCCACCACCAGCAGACAGTTGAGAAAGTCGTGGCTGGAGTGCATTCCCACCGGCTTGGTGCGGATCACCGAACTCAGCCGCAGGGGGCCGACGTTGGCAAGCAGCTCGGCCAGCACCCGGCTGACATGGATATGCGGGTCAAGATTGGAACCAATGCTACACAGATAGAACATGCTCACCTTCCCTGGGTTGGGCTCATCTGAAATGTATACGCAGCTCACGGTTATCGGATTAACTATGGCTTAACATTGTCTTATCTATTGTGATCCGGCACTGATTGGCAGAAAGGAGGTTTGCATGAGTGTGGAGCTGAAATGGGCGCTGTTGACCGCCTCGGGCGCGCTGGCGATGATCATGATTATCTGTCTGGCCTCTGTCGCGTTGGCGTGAATCACCACAATCCAGATAATACAAACCGGCCTGTTGGCCGGTTTTGTTTTTTGGGGCGGTGCGGCTATGCTGGCGCACCGGTGAGAATGCAAGAGAAGAGATGATGACCAAGGTTCGCCCACGCTCCCTGCTGCAGGTGGTATTGATGGGATTTGTGCTGGTGTTGATGCCGCTGGGCGGCATGATCTGGCACAACAGCACCTCCCTTGCCCACCTCAGTCAGCTCACCAGCGACGAGATGGAGCGGGCAGTCAAGGATACCCGCCGCGCTACCCTGCTGACGGCGCAAGCCATCGATATCGAACGCACCTTGCGCCGCTTCGCGGTGCTGGGGGATCGTCGCAGTCTCACCAGCTACCAGCAGCAACTCGACGGGTATCGGGTGTTGCTGGCGGAGCACCGCAACTCCATCACCGACGGTCGGCTCTACAGCGGGCTCGATCAGGGGCTGGCCTGGCTCGATAGCCTGCAGGATGCCGCGCTGGCCCGGGCGGCGGTAGCGGGGGACAAGCTGGAGCAGTTCAACGATGCCAACAAGCAGCTCGAAATAGTCACCCGCAGCCGGGTTGACGAACACATGGATCGGGTGCAGCTCACCATCGCCGGACTGACCAGCGAGCTCTGGTGGGTGAGCGGAGCGGTGGCGGCGCTCAGCCTGCTGATGGTCTTTATCTTCACCTACCTCATCATTCACCCGGTACGACAGATTGAGTCGCGCATCTTGAGCCTGGGAGCCGGGGTCGAACCCGATCCCAAGCCGGTTGACGGCCCTGCCGAGCTGGTATTGCTGGGGGAGCGGATCCTCTGGCTGCACGACAAACTCAAGGAGCTGGAGCTGCAGAAATACCAGTTTCTGCGCCATGTTTCCCACGAGCTCAAGACCCCGTTGGCGGTGCTGCGGGAGGGGACGGATCTGCTCTGCGAGCAGCTGGTCGGGCCTTTGACGCCGGATCAGCTGGAGATCTGCCAGATGCTCGACGAGAACAGTCGGCGTTTGCAGACCCTGATCGAGCGGCTGCTCGACTTCAACCGGCTCAGTCAGCAGGAGGCCTTCGAACTGGAGCCTGTCCCCCTGCTGCCGATGTTGTCGGAACTTTCTACCGAGTACCGGCTGGCATTGGAGTCCAAGCAGATCCGTGTACACTTGCCGACCGTGCCGGTTACCCTGTGGGCGGAGCCCTACCGGCTACGACTGATCCTCGATAACCTCTTCTCCAACGCCGTCAGTTACGGCGTCAGCGGGGGCAATATCTGGATCAGGGCAGGGCAGAATGAACAGATAAGCTGGCTGGAAGTGGCCAACGAGGGGCCCAAGATCCCCGTGGCCGATCAGCAACGTATTTTTGAACCCTTCGAGCAGGGCAGCACTGTGCGGCAAGGCCTCCTGAAAGGCTCGGGCATGGGCCTCTCCATCGCCCGCGAGTCTGCCAACAGCCTGGGGGGGGAACTGGTTCTGGTAGAGGATGAACAGGCTGATGTCTGTTTCAGGTTGACGTTGAAATGAGGACTATGAAGATACAACGCGTATTTCCAGCTCTGATGGCAGGGCTGCTCGCGGGTTGCTCCTTGCTGCCGCAACAGGCACAGCGGGAGTCCTCCGATATCGCTTTTGCCAAGCGGATGGAGTTTGCCAACAAGGAGATGCAGGTGCGTCTGCAATACTCCGACTGGCTGCTGGCCAGTCACCCCCAGCAACGGGTGCAGGAGCGTCAGCGTCTGAAAGGGGCTGACGATCTGGAGAGCCGGGTCAGTCTGGCCATGGTGGACTCCCACCCCGCCGAGTCGGTGGCCAATCGCACCGCCGGCCTGGCGCGCCTGAAGCAGATGCTGCCCGAACTGGGTCTCGATGCGCAGGCCTTTTTACGTAGCTGGATCGCCCTCGGCGAACAGCTGCTGGCTCGCGACAGCCGTCGCGATGACCAGAGTCAGGAGATCCAGCGGCTGCGCCGCCAGATCGAGCAGCTGACCGCTATCGACGACCAGCTCAACCAGCGCAAGCTGAACGAGAATCGTGAGGTAATACCATGAGCCGGATCCTGTTGGTGGATGACGACGTCAGCCTGCTCAAACTGATGAGCATGCGGCTGCGCAGTCAGGGTTATGAAGTGGATACCGCCGACAGCGCGGAAGGGGCTCTCGACCGGTTGCGTCAGCAACGGGCCGATCTGGTACTGAGCGATCTGCGGATGGCCGGCATGGACGGGCTGGCGCTGTTCGAGCGGATCCAGGCCCAGTGGCTGGGTTTGCCGGTGATCATCATGACCGCCCACGGCACTATCCCGGACGCCATTCAGGCGACCCGCTCCGGGGTCTTCAGCTTTCTGACCAAACCCATCAACAAGGATGAGCTGTTCGCCACCATCGAACATGCGCTGAGTCTGACCCGGCCGAAACAGCAGCAGGAGTGGCAGTCGCTGATCCTGACCCGCAATCCCCAGCTGGAACAGCTGCTGATCCAGGCCCACAGCATTGCGACCATGGAGGTGCCGGTGCTGATCATGGGGCCGTCAGGCTCCGGCAAGGGGGCGATGGCGCAGGCGCTGCATCAGGCCAGCCAGCGGCGCGACAAGCCGCTCCATACCATCAACTGCGCCGCCATTCCGTGGGCGTCACTCGACTTGCAGCTGTTTGGTGAAGATGGCCAGTCAGGGTTGTTCGAGCAGGCCAAGGGGGCGACCCTGTTTCTCGACGAGATTGGCAGCCTCTCCGAATCCCTGCAGGCCAAGCTGCTGCAGGTGATGGAGGAGTATGGTCAGGGCACGCCGGAGGTGCGTGTGCTCAGCTCCAGCCATCAGGATCTGGTCAAGGCGATGGAGGAGGGGCGCTTTCGGGAAGATCTCTTCTACCGTCTCAACGTCGCCAATATCACCTTGCCGTCTCTCAGTGCCCGCAGCGAGGATATCCCCCTGCTGGCCCGTCAGGCGCTCGACGATTACCGTAGCCGCCACAGTGACTGCGCCGCCATGGGATTTTCGCCCGAGTCGCTGGCGATGCTGGCTGCCGCGGCCTGGCCCGGCAACGTGCGCCAGCTCTGCAACGTGGTGGAGCAGCTCGCCAGCCTCTGTTGCAGCCCGGTGATCGGGGTCTCCATGGTGGAGTCCGCCCTGAGCGGCGGTGGCGGCGGCATCCCCTCGTTCAACGAGGCGCGGGCCGAATTCGAGAAGGAGTATCTGATCCGTTTGCTGCGCACCACCGAGGGCAATGTGACCCTGGCGGCCAACATGGCGGGCAGAAACCGTACCGATTTCTACAAATTATTGAATCGGCACGGTATTGAAGCAGCAAACTTCAAATCGAAGGGATAAATCAGGCGGGATCAACCACCGCCGGAGCGGCATCGGCTTTTTGAGTTTTATGGGAGAGCCAGAGGCCGCTCGCCTTCATCAGGTAACCAAACAAGGCGCCAATGATGAGGGAGGGCAGGATCAGCCGCCACTCGCCAGCCGCTCCGAAGGTGGCACAGCAACCGGCAAAGGTGCCGGGAATGTAGCCGAGCCACTGCTGCTTGGCCTGTACACACATCAGGGTGGCGACCACCCCCGTCATCACATAACCCGCCACACCCGCTCCCCACAGACTGTCGCCATGGATCAGCAGCAGTGCCCACAGCATGCCGCTGGTGTTGCAGAAGATGGTCTGCAGCAGCGCCTTGTAGCCGCCGCTTGACGCGAAATAGCTGGTGCAGCCGAGAAAGCCGACCCAGGAGATAAGGCCGAACGCGACGGCAATCCAGCCCCAGACGGCGGAGAGAATTCCAGTGGTGATGGCGATGGCGATCAGTGGGCTCATGGGGCGACTCTTCAGTTGGCTTCGCAAAATGGGCAGCCTACCCCCGGCAATCGGGGCGGCAAGCGGGGGCAGAATTGTGTGTGATCTTCATCACCCTTTTCAACTCAGGAATACGCTTGCGCTCGCGAAAAAAATTCATTGGTGACCGACCTGACAGTCGGCCATAGTTAGAGGCCCTGTCCTGCTCATGGAGTGAGTCTGATGGCGCCAAATGTGATCGTTCCCCTGCTGGTGTTCGTAGTCTTGTTTCTGGTCGGCACCATGGCCAAGGCACTGCCCCTGCACCACATGATGTAAATTGTGTGAAATAAAAATCTGCCGGGGCGGGTCTTATCCATACTGCCTCATTCAGCCCCGGGAGTTTTTCATGTTGATCAAGCGTCGTGCCGCTCACCCCCTCACCGAACAGGATGTCACCCCGGAAGCCGTCTATCAGGATCGCCGCCTTATTCTCAAGGGGCTGGGTCTGGGCGCGGCCACCTTGGCGTTTCCCACTCAGGCCGGAGTGCTCGACCTGCTGCGTGGTAAAGAGGATGCGCCCCAGTTAGCCACCAAGCCGCTTAACAGCAAGCCTGCCGAGCGCCCGGCCAATCTGGTACTGACACCGGAAGAGAAGGCCACCAGTTACAACAACTTCTATGAGCTCGGCACCGACAAGTCCGACCCGGCTCGCAACGGCCATTACCTCAAGCCCGAACCCTGGACCCTCAAGGTGGAGGGGGAGGTGGCCAAGCCCTTTACCCTCGATGTGTGGGACCTCATCAACAAGAGCGAGCTGGAGGAGCGGATCTACCGGCTGCGCTGCGTCGAAGCCTGGTCCATGGTACTGCCCTGGAATGGCATCTCGCTGGCAGAGATCATCCGCCGTGCCGAGCCCACCAGTCGTGCCAAGTTTGTCGCCTTCGAAACCCTGTTTGATCCGAAACAGCTGCCGGGGCAAGCCTCCAGTTTGGGGGGCGGCATCGAGTATCCCTACGTCGAAGGGCTGCGTATCGACGAGGCGATGCACCCTCTCTCTTTCCTTGCGATGGGGCTCTATGGCAAGATCCTGCCCGCCCAGAATGGTGCGCCGATCCGGCTGGTGGTGCCGTGGAAGTACGGTTTCAAGAGCATCAAGAGTATCGTCTCGATCCGGCTGGTGGAGGAGATGCCGCCGACCACCTGGAATCTGCTGGCTCCCAACGAATATGGCTTCTACGCCAACGTCAACCCGCAGGTGGATCATCCGCGCTGGAGTCAGGCCAGCGAGCGCTTTATCGGCGAGGGCGGAGTGTTTGGCGCCAAGCGTCAGCCGACCCTGATGTTCAACGGCTATGGTGACGAAGTCGCCTCGCTCTATCAGGGGATGGATCTGCGCCAATGGTACTGAGATTGAAACCGGCCCATATCAGCGGCTTGCGGGCGCTGGTGCATCTGGGCTCCTTGGGTTTCCTGCTCTGGCTGGTTTTTGCCATTCCGGCAGGTCTGCTGGGGGGCGATCCGGTGCCCGAGCTTATTCACTACCTCGGCAAGGGGGCGCTCAACCTGCTGCTGCTCACCCTGCTGGTCTCGCCGCTGGCCAAGCGTTGGCGGCAGGGGCAGCTCATCAAGCTGCGCCGCCCCCTCGGGCTCTGGTGTTTTGTCTGGGCACTGCTCCACTTCATGGCGTGGCTGGGGCTGGATCTGCAGTTTGACTGGGGCCTGATTGGCGGCGAGCTGGTCAAGCGCACCTATATAGTGGTGGGGATGGTGGCCCTGTTGCTGCTGGCCGCCCTCAGCATCACCTCGTTGCCCGCATTGCAGCGCCGCATGGGCGCCGCATGGCAGAAGCTGCACAACTGGGTCTATGCCATCGCCCTGCTGGTGCCGGTGCACTACTGGTGGTCGCTCAAGAGTGGTTGGGGGGAGCCCCTCATCTACCTGCTGCTGGCCTGCGCCCTGCTCTGGCCGAGGCGGGAGAAACTGCTGCGCCCCATGCGGGGACGCTGGAATGCAAAAGAGGCCTAATCGGCCTCTTGTTGTTTGATCTCGCCGGTGTAGGCATCGACGATGAGATGCACCTTCTGATCCTGGCGATTGAGGGTTTTGACCTCGAATTTGTCCCCTTCCAGCTCCACTTCCCGAATGTCGTGATACCCTTGCGCCAGCAGGAGTTTGACCAGCCCGGCCATGTCGAGACGGCTCTGGGCCGCCCAGCTTGTGGCACTCAACAGGCAAAGGATCAGCAGGAAACTGCGCGGGATCATATTCATTCCGGATTCATGGCTGGCAGACTATAAACGCCATTATGTTAGGTTTTTGGAGATGAATCATCCATGAATAGAGCGCTCCCTCTGCTTGGGTTATTGCTGCCGTTGCTGGCACAGGCGGTCACGCCTGATGAAGCCATGCTGCAGCAAGCTGTCCATGAGGGACGGGTTCGGCCCTTCCATGAAATGATGGAGGTGGCGGCCAGATTGCCGGTGCGGGTGTTGCGGGTGGATCTGGGGGAAGAGGATGGTATCTGGCTCTATGAACTGCGAGTCATCGATCGGGAGAACAGCGTGATCAAGGTAGCCTATCGGGCCGACAACCTTGAGCTGGTGTGGGCCAAGGGCCACCATCTGGAGCGGCTGTTCGAACCGCCAAAGCCCCTGGTCGAGGATGATGAATAACCCCTGTGTGGAAGCCTGTTCATGCGAATTCTGATTGTTGAAGACGAAAAAATTCTGGCTGGCCAGCTGGCCGAACAGCTGCGCCTCTCCGGCTTTGTCACCGACCTCTGCCACGATGGCAACGAGGCCGGTTTCCTCGGTGAGACTGAACCCTATGACGCCATCATTCTCGACCTCGGCCTGCCGGGGCGCGATGGCCTGAGCGTGCTGAAAGAGTGGCGCAGCAAGGGGATCGATACCCCTGTGCTGGTGCTGACCGCCCGTGGTCAGCTGCACGAGAAAATCGAGGGGCTCAACGCCGGTGCCGATGACTACCTGACCAAGCCGTTCCAGGTGGCCGAGCTGGTAGCGCGGGTCCATGCGCTGGTGCGCCGGGCAGCGGGCAACGCCAGCTCCATTCTGGAGATTGGCGGGGTGCGGCTCGACATGGCGGCGTCGCAGGTGTGGTACGAAGGGACCCCGATCAAACTGACTGCACACGAGTTCCGGGTGCTCGGTTATCTGATGCAGCACCGGGGCAAGGTGGTGTCGCGCAGCGAGCTGATCGACCACATCTACGCTCAGGATTTCGACCGCGACTCCAATACCGTGGAGGTGTTCATCGGCCGGATCCGCAAGAAAACCAACCCCGATCTGATTGAAACAGTGCGCGGCCTCGGGTACCGGATCAACGAATGAGGCTGGTCAGAACCCTGCGGGGGCGACTGGTCGCCATCGCGCTGGTCTGGTGCGGGCTGTTTCTGTTCGCCACCGGTTTCAGCTTGCAGACCATGATGCGCAACTACTGGCAGGAGGCGGAGGCCGACGGTTTGCGCCTGCAGCTCTATGATCTGCTCTCCCGGCTGGAAGTGGCCAAAACCGGCCTGCCGGTGGTCACCGGCTCCCTCTCCGATCCCCGCTTCAATCAACCCTACTCCGGCTACTACTGGCAGCTGGAGCTGGGCCGCGATGTGGTGGGGCGCTCCCGTTCCCTGTGGGATACCAACCTGAAGAGCGATGGCCTCAAGTCGGCGTTTGGCGATCCCGACCTCTTTGTCGGCAAGGGGCCCAACAAGGAGCCGCTGCTGATCATGACCCGTACCGTGCTGCTGCCCGGTTCGGATCGGGTCTTCACTCTGGTGATGGCCAAGGACAGCAGCGCCCTGACCCAGACTCTCAACAAGACCCGCATCAGCCTGTTCCTCGGTCTCGGCTTTGCTGCCGCCGGTCTGGTGCTCGGCTTCATGTTCCAGATAGTCTACGGCTTGCGGCCGCTGCACCTGCTGCGCCGCGAACTGGGGCGGGTTCACGAGGGCCATCAGGAGGGCTTCCGGCTGCGCTATCCGCTGGAGATCCAGCCGCTGGTGGAGGATATCAACCGGCTGCTGCACCACTACGGCGAGCTGCTGCAGCGGGCGCGCTCCCACACCGGCAATCTGGCCCACGCCCTCAAGACGCCGCTCAGCATCATGCGCAATCAGGTGGCTCAATTGTCGCCGGAGGATCAGGCCGCCATCGGCGAGCAGCTCGACCAGATCCAGCGCCATATCGACTACCACCTCGGCAAGGCACGGGTGACCGGCGCCGCCAAGATCCTCGGGGTCTCGACCCCGGTGCGGGCGCGGGTGGAGTATATCTGCCGCGCCTTCTCCCGCCTCTATCCGGGCAAAACGGTGGATCTGCAGGTGCCCGCCAATCTGGCGGTCGGGGTGGAAGAGCAGGATTTCGACGAGATGGTAGGCAACCTGCTGGAGAATGCCTTCAAGTGGTCCGCCAGCGAGCTGCGCATCTCCAGCGCCGAGCTGGGAGGCTGGATCACCCTGCGTATCGAGGATGACGGCCCCGGCATGAGCGAGGATCAGATCGCCAAGGCGGTGCTGCGCGGGGTGCGGCTCGACGAGAAGGTGCCGGGCTCGGGCCTGGGTCTCAACATCGTCTCCGATCTGGCGGAAGCCTATCGGGGCAGTTTCATCATGGGCCGCGCCGAACTGGGCGGTCTGGCCGCCTCCCTCTCGTTGCCCAAGGTGGCAAGAGTCGAGAGCTAGGCATAACATATGGCATTTGTTTTAGCCTGAGGAAGAGAAGCATGACCGACGATCCGTGGGCACTGTGTCACCTTGACGATTCGTTTGATGCCTCTGTGCTGGGGGTCAAGGGCGCCCAGATCCAGTGGTTTGAAGACAGGGATGGCCTGATCGCGTTCCTGCTGGAAGATTTTGTCGACCTGCTGGCCGATGTGGGCGAGCTGGACGAGGAGCAGACCGAGCAGGCGCGCGAGCGCTTCACCCTGCTGGTGGAGCAGAGCTTCGACGATCGCACCCTGATGGATGCCATCAACGATCTCGCCTCCGGCCTGCGCCGCATTGCCTGGTTGGGGCCGCTCTCGGAGCTGGCCGAGATCAGCGACGACTTTGCCTCCGGCCTGCGCCGCTATTTCTGGAGCCAGTACGACGGGGATGAAGATGACCCGGACGCCTGGGTGCCGGAAGAGCTGTGGCCGCAGCTGGTTGAGTGCGCGCAGGAGTATATGGAGGAAGGGGAGTTCTAAACCCGTCCCGACCATGCCTGCGTTTTGGCAGACAGATAAAGAAACGGCGCCTTGATGGCGCCGTTTTTATTGGGTGGCAATCGCCTTAGCCGTTGGCCGGTACCGCGTGGGCGGTGTTGGCCAGCACTGGGCCAGTGTACTTCTCGATCTGCAACTGGGCCATGTGGCCGCAGTTGCCCTGCGCCAGACTGGACGAGCCTTCGTCGAAGGTGAGGCAGTTGACGTTGCCGTTCTTGCAGATGCTGCCCGCTTCGCCCGGCTTGGCCGGGTCATACCAGGCCCCTTCGCAGATCCGCACCACCCCTTGGCGCACATCTTCGGAGAGCAGGGCGCCCACCAAAATCTGGCCGCGCTCGTTGAAGGCGCGCACCAGATCCCCCTGGGCGATGTCACGGGCCTTGGCGTCGGCGGGATGGATCATGATCGCCTCGCGGTCGGCGATGGCGAACTTGTCCCGCAGCGGAGTGTTGTCGAGCTGGGAGTGCAGCCGCTGGGTCGGGTGGGAGGTGTTGAGCGACAGCGGATAGCGCGCCGCCACCTCGCTCTTCACCCACTCTTTGGGCTCATACCACTTGGGATGGCCAGCGCAGTCGGCGTAACCCATCCCCGCCACCGTGTTGGAGAAGATCTCGATCTTGCCGGACGGAGTACCGAGCGGGTTGAGCAGCGGGTTCTCGCGAAAATCGGCGTGACGGATCCACTGGCGGTTGGCCTCGGGGATCGGGAAGCGGATGTAGTTGTTGGACTCCCAGAACATGTTGAACGGCGGCAGCGCCACGCGTGCACCACGGGCCTGCGCCGCCATGCCATCGTACATCTGCTTGAGCCACAGCATCTCGTCCTTCCCTTCGGTGTACTGCTCCTGCACACCCAGTTTGGCGGCGATGGCGCTGAAGATGTCGAAGTCGTTGCGGGACTCGTGCTGGGGCGGCACGCACTGGTGCATCGGGAACACATAGCGCTGAGAGTAGTCGCCCCCCATCTCCAGATCATTGCGCTCGTAGCTGGTGGTGACCGGCAGCACGATATCGGCGTGCTTGGCGGTGGCGGTCCAGTAGGGCTCGTGAACGATCACGGTCTGCGGTTTGCGCCACGCCTGCAGCAGGTTGTTGGTGTCCTGATGGTGGTGGAAGGGGTTGCCGCCCGCCACGTAGACCAGCTTGATGTCCGGATAGGTCACCTTGCGGCCGTTGAAGTCGATGGTCTTGCCCGGGTTGGCGAGACAGTCGGCGATGCGGGCCACCGGGATCGGTGCCGGGCTGTTCTTCGGTGCATTACCTGCGGATATACCCGCCAGAATGCCGCCCTTGGCGGTGGGGCTGCCACCGGAGGAGTAGTGGTAGCTGAAGCCGTAGCCGCCGCCCGGCAGGCCGATCTGGCCCAGCATGGAGGCCAGAGTGACCAGCATCCAGTTCGGCTGTTCGCCGTGCTGCTGACGCTGCATGCCCCAACCGGCCATGATCATGGTGCGCTTGGTGGCCATGTCGAGAGCCAGCTGGCGGATCACCTTGGCATCGACGCCGCAGACGGTGCTCGCCCACTCGGCGCTCTTCGGTTGGCCGTCATCCTTGCCGAGCAGGTAGTTCAGGAACTTGTCGAAGCCGACGGTGTAGCGATCGAGGAAAGCCTGATCGTGCTTCTTCTCGCTGTAGAGGGTGTGAGCCACACCCAGCATCATGGCCACGTCGGTGTAGGCGTTCGGCGCAATCCACTCGGCGCCGACCAGCTTGGCGGTCTCGTTGTAGATGGGGTCGATGCTGATGACGCGGGTGCCCTTCTCTTTCAGCGCCATGAAACCGGCCTGACCTTCGTGGTCCGGTATGTTCCAGCTGTTCTTCAGGGTGACCTGAGCGTTGACCCCCCACAGCACCACCAGTTCGGCGTTCTCGACCACGTTGGGCCAGGCGGTCTGCTGCTCGTACACCTCGATGGAGCCCATCACGTGGGACATGATCACCTGAGCCGCGCCGGTGGAGTAGTCACCGGCATAACCGGTGAAGCCGCCGGAGAGGTTCATCAGGCGGTGCAGCAGGGTGCGGCTGTTGTGGAACATGCCGACACTCTTCCAGCCGTAGGAACCGGCGTGGATCGCCTGCGGACCGAAGTCACTCTGAACCCGCTGGATTTCACCGGCCACCAGTTCGATCGCCTTGTCCCAGCTTACTCGCACCCACTCGTCGGCACCGCGCAGCTCGGGTTTGGCGCCCGGGCCATGCTCCAGCCAGCTCTTGCGTACCATGGGGTATTTGATGCGGTTCTTGGCGTGCACCTGGAACGGCGCCATATCGATGAGATCGTTCGGCGCCGGATCATCGGCTACCGGCTGGACGCGCACCATGCGGCCATCTTCGACGATCGCCTCGAAAGCACCCCAGTGGGCGCCGGTCAGAATGCCCTTCTGGGCGGGCACTAGGGTCGGGAACTGACTCAATGCGGTGCTGATGGCTTGTGCCAGCGCACTCTTGGGAAAAATGCCGCCGAGCAGGGGCAGGGCTGCGCAGGCGCCGAGCCCCTTGAGCAGGTTGCGGCGGGACAGATTGGTCTTCTTGTCATTGAAAAAAGTCATAACGGTTTTCCTCTGTGCCAGCCTTAGTGGGCCGCGCTCATGTCACTGGCGTGTTTCTGGACATACTGGGTCAACATGCGAGCCTGTTCCGGGGTCAGGGAGGTACGAGATTCCATCCCCTTGATGACGCCGATCCACTGGTTGGCATTGAAGTGATCCAGCGCGGTGAGGCCGTGGCAGCCGGTACAGTTGTTGGACATCAGGGTGGAGGCGTATTGCCACAGCTTGCCCTGATCGCCGATGAGCTGGCTCTGGTCGACCCAGGCGGTCAGCTTGACCTGATGCCAGGTGAGGTTGGTGGCGCTGTCGGTTTCGCTCTGGCCGGTGACCAGCGCTTTCTTGGCGGCATCGCCGACCAGTACGTTGAGGATCCGTTTGCCCGGTGCGGCGTAGAATACTTCGCTCACACCATCCTGTTGCCAGCCTTCGATCTGCACCTTGGCTCGGCCGTTTTCGTTGGCCAGCACTTCCACCTTGGTCGAAGGCATCAGGGTGCCTTCGTCGGTCTTGGCGGCGGCATCGAGGAACAGCGGGGTGGTGGCGATGGCGTAGCGGGTGGTGACGTTGGCCGGAGTCTGGGCCGCAGCCTGCGCCAGCTCGCTGGCACCGGCGGCAGCCAGGCCGCTCATGTCAGGCATGATGTGGGCGACACCGCGGTGGCAGTCGATACAGGTCTGGCCCTCCTTGATGGCGACCGGGTGCTCGGCGCGGGCATTGGGGCGCTGGGCCAGAATGTCCATCGCCTCGTAGCTGTGGCAGCTGCGGCAGGTGGCGGAGTCGTTGGCTTTCAGCTCGTCCCAGACGGACTGGGCCATCCGCAGCTTGTGGGCTTCATACTTTTCCGGGGTATCCAGGGTGCCGATCGCCTCGTGATAGATATCCTTCACGGCGCGGATCTTGGTCCACAGGTAGGAGGTGGGGTCGCCCGGGATGTGGCAGTCGGCGCACTCGGCGCGGATCCCCTTGGTGTTCTGGAAGTGGACACTGCCCTGATACTCGGCGAGCGGAGTCTGCATGGAGTGGCAGGAGACGCAGAATTCGGTGGAGCTGGTCTTGTGCAGCACGGTCACGGTGACACCCAGTGCCGCGACACCCAGCAGGGCCCCGAGCAGCAGGAGCCAGAACCAGGTTTTTCTTATCAGTTTTCCAATCATGGCGGCGTTTTCCTACGGTCAATAATTACCTACATAGTACTAGTCCAATAGTAGTAGTAATGATAGGGATAAGGCGTTGACCTCCATCATGGTTTATATTTTTGATTGTTGTCACATTTTGTTTTTTGTTTTGTTGTTGACATATTTATCGAATTAAATTCAGTTTTTTCTGTTTTATTTATTTGTGCACTTTCCGCGACAGCTGTTAGCCCCCTCGCAAAACCCCACAAGATTCGCTGATATAGTGAGCAGTGAGCCTCAACGGAGTGTCGCTGATGAGCCCTTTCTCACTGCTGTGTGTCGCCGCCAACGTGCAACTGCTGGCCGAATTCGAACAGGAGTTGGCTCCGCTGCTCGGCCATTTCGCGCTGGTGGTGGTAGTCGGTCAGGGGGCGGCGGAGCTGGCCTTGGACGAACTGGATCGAAAGGGGCAGCCACCCGCAGTGGTGGTGTGTGACAGCGAGCTGGGGGATGGGCGAGGGGCTGATTTTCTGATCCGCCTCGGCAGCCGTCACGAGGCGTGCCGCAAGATCCTGCTGGGCAGCCAGCCGGAGATGAAATCGATCATCGAGGCGGTGAACCTAGGTCGTCTCGACTACTACCTGCAACGCCCCTGGCGCGATGGCAGCCTGCGCCGGGCGGTGATCGAGCAGGCCAGCCACTTTGTATTGCAGCGTCCCGAGGCGGATCTGCTGAGCTATGCCGCCGTGCTCGACAACCAGAAGCTGTTGCGAGCCCATGTCGATCGCCAGTTGGCTGCCTATCGGCAGGGCTTTATGGATTACACCCACTGCAGCGATGAAGAGCTGTCGCGGCTGGTGATCGACGGTCTCTACCAGTTTTTCGAGGGCAATGACGAGGAGCGGGTCTGCCGCCACTACAGCCCGGGCCATGTGCTGACCCGTGAGGGGGAGCCCAACAGCTTCCTCTGGTTTATCGCCAAGGGGGAGGTGGTGCTGCGCAAGCGGGACGAGCAGGGGATCGATCAGGAGGTGGTGCACTACCGCACCGGCTCGCTGGTGGGGGGCATGTCATTTGTGACTGGAGAACCCGCCTTCACCACCGGCGTGACTCTGACCGGTGCCGAGGTGATCAAGCTCGATAAGCTGCAATTCTCCCGGGTGATGCAGGCGCGCAGCGAACTGCTCCCCTCCTTTACCAACCTGCTGCTGCGCCACTTCAACCGCCGTCTGCAAAACAGCATCCGCACCGAGATGCGGCTGCAACAGACCCTCAACTCCCTCGATGCCGCTCACGCCCAGCTGGTGGAGAGCGAAAAGATGGCGATGCTGGGTCAGCTGGTGGCCGGTGTCGCCCACGAGCTGAACAACCCGGTGGCGGCTATTATCCGTGGCAGCGAGACCCTGCGGGCCGCCATCCCCGATCTGGTCAATCTCGAACTACCTGCCCCCATCAAGGGTCTGGGCAACCAGACCCTCTGTCAGGCGCTCTCCTCCCAGCCGGTCTCGACCAGCGAGATCCGTGACAAGACCCGGCAGGCGGAGGGGCGCTTTGGTGACCGCCAGCAGGCGCGGCTGGCGGTGCAGATGAATCTGGATGACGAGCTGAACTGGCAGCGCTGGTTTGCCAGCCGCACTGCCGACGAGCGGGAGGCGCTGCTCTCCCGGCTGGAGCTGTTCCAGCAGACCGGCAGCTTCCTGCGCAATATCGAAGTGTGTGCCCGTCGCATCGGCGATCTGGTCAAGAGCCTCAAGCAGTATGCGCGGCAGGATCGGGCCGAGCCCTCGCTGGTGGACCTGCACGAGGGGCTGGAAGATACCCTGATGATTTTCGAAAACCGCCTCAAGCAGCATGAGCTCTGCAAGGAGTACCAGCCGCTGCCGCTGGTACGCTGTCACCCCATCGCCCTGCAGCAGGTGTGGACCAACCTGATCGCCAACAGTCTGGATGCCATGAGCGGCCCGGGGCGACTCACCATTCGCACCGGGTTGCTGGATCCCGAGTGGGCCATGGTGGAGATCGAGGATAGCGGTTGCGGCATCGAGCCCGAGCTGTGGCAGCGGATCTTCGATCTCAACTTCACCACCAAGCGGGAGGGACATTTCGGCCTCGGTATCGGTCTGAGCGTTTCGCTGCAGATAGTTCAGCAGCACCACGGCCGGATTGAGGTGGCCTCCGAACCGGGCCGTTACACCCGGATGCGGGTCTGTCTGCCGCTGGACGGCATGGGGCAGGCCGGTTACGGGGGCGAACCTCATCACAACAAGGAGCATGCGGCCTGAGCCGTCGCCAGCATCAATCGCGCGGCGTGCCAAACCATGTCGCCAAGGAGGAGCAATGAACAAATACTATCTGATCCTGTGTGTGGACGATGAGCGGGAGGTGCTGGATGCGGTGATCCACGATCTCGCCCCGTTCCGTTCCCACTTCGAACTGGAAGCCGCCGAGAGCGTCGATGAGGCGCGTGCGGTGGTGGAGGAGTGGGAGCGCGACGGCAACAAGCTGGCGCTGATCCTCTGTGACCACATCATGCCGGGAACCCTGGGGGTCGATTTTCTGGTGGAGCTGAACCGGCGTGCCACCACTCGGGCCAGCCGCAAATTGCTGCTGACCGGACAAGCGGGGCTGGAGGCCACCGTCGAAGCGGTCAATCGCGGCGGGTTGCACTACTACCTCGCCAAGCCGTGGAAGCTGGAGACCCTGCAAGAGGCGGTGCGCGAACAGCTGACCGACTACCTGCTGGCGGAAGATGGCGAAAATGCCTTCCACTATGCGCCGCTGCTCAATCAGGCGCGGCTGTTTGCCGCCATCCACGATCACCCGTTCGACGAGTAGGGGCAGTTGGGCTTTCGCGGTGGCAGTTGTATACTGTCTGCATATACAGTATTGCAGGTAGCCACCGATGCGACTCTTTATCGCCGAGAAGCCCACGCTGGGCCGCGCCATTGCCGATGCCCTGCCCAAGCCCCACAAGAAGGGCGACGGTTTTATCGAAACAGCCCAGGGGGATGTGGTCACCTGGTGCATCGGCCATCTGCTGGAGCAGGCCGAGCCCGATGCCTATGACGCCGCCTTCAAGCAGTGGCGGATGGAGCATCTCCCCATCATCCCCGCCCAGTGGCAGCTGGTGGCCAAGCCCAAGACCAAAACCCAGCTCACCGTCATCAAGCGGCTGATCAAGCAGGCCGACTGCGTGGTCAACGCCGGTGACCCGGACCGGGAAGGGCAGTTGCTGGTGGACGAGGTGATCGACTTTCTCGGCTACCCGAAAACCAAGCCGGTGCAGCGCTGCCTCATCAGCGATCTCAACCCGCCTGCGGTGCTCCGCGCTCTCGAGAAGCTGAGGGACAACAAGGAGTTCGTACCGCTGGCGGTCTCGGCGCTGGCCCGCAGTCGGGCCGACTGGCTCTACGGTATCAACATGACCCGCGCTTATACCCTGCTCGGGCGCAAGGCCGGTTGCAGCGAGCTGCTCTCGGTTGGCCGGGTGCAGACCCCGCTGCTGGGGCTGGTGGTGCGGCGGGATCTCGAGATCGAGGCCTTCGTCCCCAAACCCTTCTACGAGGTGCTGGCCCATCTGCTGACCGATAGCAACGAGCGCTTCACCGCCAAGTGGCTGCCATCGGAAGCCTGTCTGCCGTGGCAGGATGAGGAGGGGCGGGTGCTCAACCGGGCGCTGGCCGACAAGGTGGTGAGCCGGATCAACGGCCAGCCTGCACAGGTCGAATCGGTGGAGGAGCAGGCCCGCAAGCAGGCGGCGCCGCTGCCCTACAACCTCTCCAGCCTGCAGATCGATGCCGCCAAGCGGTTCGGCATGGATGCCAAGCGGGTGCTCGACATCTGCCAGAGCCTCTACGAGCGCCATAAGCTCATCACCTACCCGCGCTCCGACAGCCGTTATCTGCCGACCGACCATTTCAAGCGGGCCGAGCAGGTGCGCGGCGCCATCGCTGCCACTGCTCCTGCGCTGGCCAAGGCTGTTGCCGAGGCGGACGGCAAGATCCGCAGCAAGGTGTGGAACGACAGCAAGGTGGATGCCCACCACGCCATCATCCCCACCGAGAAGCAGGGCAACCCCGCCACGCTGGGGGCCGACGAGGCGAAGCTCTATGGCCTGATTGCCCGCCAGTATCTGCTGCAGTTCTATCCCCCGTTCGAATACAACGACAGCAAGGTGCTGCTGCGCATCGCCGGTGGCCTGTTTCAGGCCAAGGCGCGGCGCATCCTTAAGGCAGGCTGGAAGGCACTGCTCGGGGTGGAAGAGGATGACGACGAAGAGAAGGCGGGCACGCTACCCGCGCTGAAGGAGGGAGAGCAACTGCTCTGTGAGCGGGGCGAACTGCTGGAGAAGATGACCCAGCCACCCAAGTCATTCACCGATGCGACTCTGCTGGCGGCCATGACCGGGATTGCCCGCTATGTGCAAGATCCCGAGATCCGCAAAACCCTGCGCGATACCGACGGTCTCGGCACAGAAGCGACCCGGGCCGGTATCATCGACCTGCTGTTCAAGCGCCGCTTTCTGGTGCGTCAGGGCAAGAGCATCAAGGCGACCCCGACCGGGCGGGCGCTGGTGCAGGCACTGCCTGCTACTGCCACCACGCCGGATATGACGGCGCTGTGGGAGCAGAGCCTTGGCCAGATCGCCGAGCGCCACGGCAGCTACCAGCAGTTTATGGGGCCGCTCACCGAGCAGCTCAACGGCCTGATCGAGGGGGCGCGGCAGGACTCCGGCGCCAGCTTCAGCGCCCTGCCCAAGGAGGCGCCGGGTGCCAGCAAGCGGCGTTTTACCAAACGCAAGAGTCCGGCAGCCAGCACGACTGGCGGGCCCCGACCGCGCAAGACGACCAGCAAGCGCCAGACCAGGGCGGCATAACGAAAAAAGGCGCCCATCCCGGGCGCCAAAGGCATTGTTGTCAGGCTGCCTGAGTGGACAAGCTGGCACGGATCCTGTGCTGGTAGTGCAGAACCACACCGAGAAACACCAGATCCTTGAACAGGAAGAACTCGGTGACTGGCACGCCATCAACCACTTTCCAGACACCTGTCAGGGTCAGCAGGAAGCTCAGCGTCGTCAGGAAGGTGACGATAGCCCCCATGCTGCACCAGTAACCGATGCGAGGTTGCCACAGACCCACGACCAGTCCGATGGCGATCACTATCTCGACCACCCCGATCAGGTTCGATACGTTCTGTTCCGACAGGGGACCATAGAGCCAGCTCATCAAGGGGTGGCTTGCTACCAGTGGTTTGATGGCGGCTGCCTCTGTCGGGGTAAACTTGAAGACGCCGATCCAGAGCAGGGTCAATACCACGCCCGCCAGGGCGACCAGAAAGCCTTTGTCATGTTGCTGCATGGGGGCTCCTTGTTTAAGGGGTCAGAGTGACGGGCGGGAAGTCGATCTCGGTCGCCGCCAGGTGGTTGCCATAGTTGGTCAGGGTATTGACCACCACCTGGCCGAGCACTTCCAGCAGTAGCTCGTCATCTACGCCTGCGGCACGGGCGCTAGCAAGCTGCTCGTCACTGATCACTCCGCGCTGCCTGACCAGCGCCGTTGCCAGTTGCAGCAGGGCGTGATCAAGGGGTGCCGAGGCCTGGCCGAGTCGGGCTGCCCGGATCTCCTGGGCCGAGAATCCGGCCTTGCCCGCCAGTAGTGTGTGGGCAGACAAACAGTATTGGCAGGCGTTGGCTTGACCTATGGCCAGTGCAAGCAACTCCCGTTGTGGGGCAGTGAGGCGCCCCTTGCCAAGCGCCTCGGCAAAGCCCAGGAAGCCATTGAGCAGGGCTGGCGAGTGGGCCAGGGTGGCGTAGAGGTTGGGCACCATACCCAGATTGCGTTGCAGGGTGGCCAGGGTCGGGGCGGCTGCGGGTTGCGGCTGGGATACGGGTTGGATACGGCTCATGATCTTCTCCTGTGGTAGTGAAGGTTCGGGAGACAGTGTGCCGTCATTCGTGATACGGTTTATCACTCATCGTCTGCAAATAAATACTATTCGTCTCAAATATGGATCCGCTCTCTGCCCTGTTGGTTCATGCCTCCCCCGAAGCCAAGATCTTCTTCGCCGGCAACCTGTGCCAGAACTCCTCCAGTGATGATTATCCGAGTGGCGGACATCTTCATCTGCTGCGCAGCGGTGCCGTCATGCTGCGTGAAGAGGGGGGAACCAGCTTGCTGCTCGAGGAGCCGACCCTGATCCTGTTCCCTCGGGGGCGTCCCCACAAGCTTGAACCCAGAACGCTGGGGGGTTGTGATTTGGTGTGCGCCAATGTCGCATTCGGCAAGGGGGGCGCATCGCCGTTGCAACTGGCATTACCGGGCTCGCTGGTGCTGCCGCTACGTGAGTTGCCTGCCCTGACGCCGGTGCTGAGTCAGCTGTTTGAAGAGGCGTTTCACCCCCGCTACGGGCAGGATCCGCTGATCTCCCGCTTGCTGGAGGTACTGTTGATCCTGCTGCTGCGTCATCTGGTCGAGCAAGGGGTGTGTCAGCAGGGGATGCTGGCAGGTATTTCCGATCCCCAGTTGGCCAAGGCGATCTCGGTGATGCATCAGCGTGGGGATGAACCCTGGACGGTGGCCACGCTGGCGCGGGAGGCCGGCATGTCGCGGGCCCGCTTTGCCGCGAGGTTTCAGGAGCGGGTTGGTCAAGCGCCGCTAGGTTATCTGACCCACTGGCGCATGGCGCGAGCCTGCCAGCAACTACTGGCGGGGGAGCCTATGGTGCAGGTGGCGCTGGGGGCGGGATACAGCAGCAGTGTCGCCTTTGGTCGGGCATTCGAGCGGGAGCTGGGGGTGAGCCCGGGGCGCTGGCTCAAGGCGCAACAACAAGCCGAATAAAAAAACGGGGCAGCCAATGGCTGCCCCGTGTTCATGGCTGGTCAGCCGGTATAGACGTTCTCTTCCGGATAACGGATGCGGGTTTCGACCGGGCGGGCCAGCATAAAGGCCAGGGTCAGGGGGCCGAGACGGCCGCAGATCATCACCAGCACCAGGATCAGCTTGCCCGGCTCGCTCAGGGAGGCGGTGATGCCGGTAGAGAGGCCGACGGTGGCAAATGCCGAGATGGTCTCGAACATGATTTTGTCGAACGGCAGATCCTCGGTCACCATCAGCAGGAACATCGCCAGCATCAGCACCATGGTGCTGACGATGATGATGGCCAGCGATCGGGTCACGATCTGGGGCGACAGGGTGCGACCAAAAGCGGTGACATGGGGCCGTTTGGTCAGAAACGCCTTGGTCGCCAGTAGCACCACGGCGAAGGTGGTGACTTTGATACCACCACCGGTCGAGGTGGCACCGGCACCGATAAACATCAGCATCATCAGGAACAGCAATGCCGCCGGGGTCATCAGCCCGATATCTATGGTATTGAAACCGGCGGTACGGGCACTGGCAGACTGGAAGAAGGCTGCCAGAAGCTGGCCACCGATACCTGCCTTGCCGAGGGTGCCGGGGTTGTTGTGTTCCAGCAACCAGAACATCAGGGTTCCCGCCAGCAGCAGCGCCGGGGTCATCAGCAGCATCAGCTTGCTGTGCAGCTTCAGCTTGCGCCAGCGGCGGTTGCGCACCAGATCGACGATGACGGTAAAGCCGATCCCCCCCAGGATCAGCAGACCGGCGATCGTCAGGCTGATGATGGGGTCGTCCCTATAGTCCATTAGGTTGTTGGCAAACAGCGAAAACCCGGCGTTGTTGAAGGCCGAGACCGCGTGGAAGAAGCTGACGTAAAGGCCGTGTACCAACCCCATCTCGGGCACCCAGCGGATCGCCATGATGCCGGTGCCGATCAGCTGGGCAATAAAGGCGAACAGCACGATCCGTTTGACCAGCTGAATGATGTTGACCGAACCCTCCTGTCCCAGCGCCTCCTTGGCCAGTACCTGCTGGCGTAGGCCGACCCGCTTGCTGAAGATGGCGATCAGCAGCAGGGTCATGGTCATCTGGCCCAGACCACCGATCTCCATCAGCATCAGCAGGAAAATCTGCCCCTGCAGGGTGAAGGCGGTGCCGGTATCCACCACGCCAAGACCTGTCACGCTGATGGCCGAGGTGGCGGTAAACAGGGCGTTGACGAAGGTGACCTCGCCATTGTGGCTGGAGGGTTGCACCAGAAAGATGGTGCCAATCAGCAGAATGATCAGAAAGCTGCCGAGGATCAGCCGGGCTTCGCTCCAACGAGAGTCCTGCTCCCGATGGAGGGCGAAGGCGTAGCTGCTGCGCCAGTTGATCATAGGGTTTCGAGCCAGTGGTCGATGGCGTGCTTGTTGCCCGCCAGGATCAGGATGTCGCCCAGTTGCAGCTCCATCTTGCCGGTCAGCACGTTGTGCAGCACGTCACCACGCTTGATGGCTAGCAGCTGGAAATCGCTCTGTTGCAGCAGATGGAAGTCGCCTAGTTCCCGGCCGTTCTGTTGCAGGCCGATCACGAACTCGGTCAGCACCATGTCGTGGCCCAGCTCCAGATAGTCGAACAGTCGGTTGTCCAGCATGCTCTGGGCGACCCGGCGGCCCATGTCCCACTCCGGGTTGATTACCTTGTCGGCGCCCACTTTCTGCAGGATCTTGGCGTGGAACTTGTCGCGCGCCTTGACCCACACCTTCTTCACGCCCGCCTCTTTCAAGACGAGGGTGGTGAGGATGCTGGTCTCCAGGTTGTCACCGATGGCAACGAAGACGATATCGAAATTGGCCAGTCCCAGCTCGGCCACGGTGGCCTCGTCGGTAGCATCCGCCACGATCACGTGATTGCAGAGGGCGGCGATTTGCCGGGTCTTGCTCTCGTCAATATCGATGGCCAGTACTTCGGCATCTTGCCGTTGCAGCTCTTCGCACAGCGCGCTGCCAAACAGGCCCAGGCCGATGACGGCAAACTGGTTGTTCATGAGTTTTTCCTCAGCAGTTGAAGTCGCCTACTCTAAACCACTGCTATTCCCCCGAAAAGGGCTCGGGTTTTTCGTCATGGGGTAACTTGAGGTAGACTGCGCCCTTGCACCAAGCCGGGATAGACCGATGAAACTGAATGCCAACGCCTCCTTGTTGAAGCTCAACACCCTTGCCCTCGATGCGTACTGCCTCTGGCTGGCCGAGGTGGAGCAGGTTGCCGATCTGGCAACCCTGAGTGCCGATCCGCAGCTCAACCAGTTGCCACGCCTCAATCTGGGCGGCGGCAGTAACATGCTCTTCACCACCGATTTTCTCGGTCTGGTGGTGCTCAACCGGCTCAAGGGGATTACCGCTGAAGATGGCGGCGATCACTGGTTGCTCCATGTGGCGGCGGGTGAAGATTGGCATCAGCTGGTGCGTCATACCTTGCAACAGGGCTGGTTCGGGCTGGAGAATCTGGCGCTCATTCCCGGTACGGTCGGTGCAGCTCCGGTGCAGAACATCGGTGCGTATGGCGTTGAGCTGGCCGACTTCTGCGCCTATGTCGAGGCGTTCAACTGGCAGAGTGGCGAGATTGAACGGATCGCGGCGGCAGAGTGCCGCTTCGGTTATCGCGACAGCATCTTCAAACACGAGTATCAGGATTCCCACCTGATCACCGCCGTCGGGCTCAAACTGCCCAAGGCGTGGCAACCGGTGCTGGGCTATGGCCCGCTGGCAGCGCTCGGTGACGCGCCTTCGGCGCAGGTCATCTTCGATACCGTCTGTGCCACCCGCATGGCCAAACTGCCGGATCCTGCGGTGCTCGGCAATGCGGGCAGCTTCTTCAAGAATCCGGTGGTGCCTGCCGCGCTGGCGGAGAATCTCAAGGCGCGCTATCCGCAGATGCCCTGCTATCCGGCCGGAGAAGGGCAGGCCAAGCTGGCGGCGGGCTGGCTCATCGATCAGTGCGGGCTGAAAGGTTTCGCCATCGGCCGCGCCGCCGTTCATCAGGAGCAGGCGCTGGTGCTGGTCAATCTGGGGGGCGCCAGTGCCATGGAGCTGATCGCGCTGGCGGCTCATGTCCGCGACAGCGTGGAGCAGACGTTTGGCGTGGTGCTGGAGCACGAGGTGCGTTTTATGGGTGCGCACGGTGAAACCTGGCTCGACGAGGTGCTCTCATGACGTTGACTCCCATCAGACAGACCCTGATCACTCTGCTCAGCGACGGCCAGTTTCACTCCGGCGAACAGCTGGGTGAGCAGCTCGGCATCAGCCGGGCGGCGGTGAGCAAACACATGGCGGCGCTCAAGGAGCTGGGGCTGGATCTCTTTAGCCTGACCGGCAAGGGCTACCGGCTGGCGGTGCCGATGGCGCTCTATGATCAGGCTACCTTGCAGGCACTGGCCCCGATGGCGCCGGTGCACTGTTTTCCGGTCATTGGCTCGACCAATCAACACCTGCTGGATCGGGCCAATGAGCTGCGCTCTGGCGAGAGCTGTCTGGCCGAGTGTCAGACAGCCGGGCGCGGTCGTCGTGGCAAACCCTGGATTTCGCCGTTCGGTTGCCAGCTGATCCTCAGCATGTACTGGCGACTCGAACAAGGCATGGCGGCGGCCATGGGGCTCAGTCTGGCGGTCGGCGTGGCAGTGGTTGAAGCGCTGGAGTCCCTTGGTTATCAGGGGGTCGAGCTCAAGTGGCCGAACGACCTCTACTATCAGGGCCGCAAGCTGGCGGGCATTCTGGTAGAGATGAGCGGTAGCGCCGGGGCCAGCTGTCATCTGGTGATCGGCATCGGTCTCAATCTGGCGATGCCTGCCCGCGAAGGTGAGAAGATCGATCAGGCCTGGGCCGAGCTGCGCCACATCAATCCCGAGCTGGTCGATCGCAATCAGTTGGCAGCCCGGATGATCGTCCATCTGCAGCGGGCGCTGCATACCTTTGAGCAGCAGGGGTTGGCAAGCTTTGTCGATGAGTGGAACCGGCTCGATCACTTTGCCGGTCGCCCGGTGCGCCTGCTGATGGGGGATCAGGAGATCCGCGGCATCGCCCGTGGCATCGACGATCGCGGCGCCCTGCGACTGGAGACAGGCGAAGGGATCAAATTCTATCTGGGGGGCGAGCTCTCCCTGCGCCGGGGCGACTGAGGGTCAGCAAGGCCGCTCATGATGCCAAACAGAAGAGGGGCCCGCGGGCCCCCTCTTCGTTATCCGGCAACGGCAGTCATCATTTGCGCAGCTTGATCTGCTCGATGGCGTGCTCATGGCCCTTGGTCATGATCAGGTTGGCACGCTCACGCGTTGGCAGGATATTCTCTTGCAAATTCAGATAATTGATATCTTGCCAGATGTTGCTGGCGATCTGGGTTGCCTCACTCTCCGTCAGCTTGGCGTAGTTATGGAAATAGGAGTCGGGATCCGAGAAGGCGCCGCTTCTGAACTTGAGGAACCGTTCGATATACCAGGTACGCAGCAGATCGGCATCGGCATCCACATAGATGGAGAAGTCGACGAAGTCCGACACGAAGACCCGATGGGGCTCCTGAGGGTAGTCCATGCCGCTTTGCAGCACATTGAGCCCTTCCAGGATCAGGATGTCCGGCTGCTCCACCACCTTCTTCTCATCGGGAATGATGTCGTAGATAAGGTGGGAGTAAACCGGCGCTTCGACCTTCTCGTGACCGGCGCGGATATTGGCGACAAACTCCACCAGATGGCGGATGTCGTAGGATTCCGGGAACCCCTTGCGGCGCATCAGGCCGCGCTCTTCCAGTACCTTGTTGGGATAGAGGAAGCCGTCGGTGGTGACCAGCTCCACCCGCGGATGTTCCGGCCAGCGCTCCAGCAAGGCCTGCAGAATACGGGCTGTGGTACTTTTGCCCCCCGCCACGCTGCCGGCAATGCTGATGATATAAGTGCCCTTGCCGCGGGACTGGCCGAGGAACTGCTCCAGCACCCGGCTGCGACGCTGTTTGGCTTTGACATAGAGATTGAGCAGGCGGGAGAGAGGCAGATATATCTCTTCCACTTCCCGCAATGACACCTTCTCGTTGATCCCGCGCAGGGTCTGCAGATCGTGTTCGGTCAGGGTCAGGGGGACCGAATCGCGCAATAACGCCCATTGTTCGCGGGTGAATTGCAGATAGGGGTTATGCTCTGTCGTCATGGTGTCATCACTGTTTCTTGGGCACGGCGACCATACACCAAGGGTGGGGGAGCGACAAGGGACGCAGCAGGATTGGCTTGTTTGCCCCCGCTTTTTTGCAAACTTCCCAGCAATAAAGCATATTTTGCCGGGTTCAATGGTTGCATCCCCCAAAACCTTACAATAAAATGCGCGACGCTTGACTGTCTGTCGTCTATTTGCCGTGCAAAAGCGATAAACACAACGGGTGCAAGCAGAATTACCGTTGTGACAATCTGGCGTCTGGAGGGGTTCCCGAGCGGCCAAAGGGATCAGACTGTAAATCTGACGGCTCTGCCTTCGAAGGTTCGAATCCTTCTCCCTCCACCATATTTCTCTGCGGTTTGAGTTCTTTGGGTTAGAGAAATGCGGGCATCGTATAATGGCTATTACCTCAGCCTTCCAAGCTGATGATGCGGGTTCGATTCCCGCTGCCCGCTCCAAGATGCTGATATGGCTCAGGCGTTAGCAGAGCCGCACCCTAGGGTGAGTTCGGCAAGCGAACCAGCCATCAGTACCTCTCTCTTTCCCACCAGATTCAAATCCATCATATAAACTGTTCTGTGGTTAGCTTGCCACCGCGTACTCAGCGTTAGTTTAGAGGGACGATCATGTCTAAAGAAAAATTTGAGCGTAATAAACCGCACGTTAACGTGGGTACCATCGGCCACGTTGACCACGGTAAAACCACCCTGACTGCAGCTATCACCAACGTGCTGGCCAAGCACTTCGGTGGTAAAGCTTTCGCCTTCGACCAGATCGACAAGGCACCGGAAGAGCGTGAGCGTGGTATCACCATCAACACCTCCCACGTAGAATACGACACCGCTACCCGTCACTACGCCCACGTAGATTGCCCGGGTCACGCCGACTACGTTAAAAACATGATCACCGGTGCTGCCCAGATGGACGGCGCGATCCTGGTAGTAGCAGCGACTGACGGCCCGATGCCGCAGACTCGTGAGCACATCCTGCTGGGTCGTCAGGTAGGCGTTCCGTACATCATCGTGTTCATGAACAAGTGTGACATGGTAGATGACGAAGAGCTGCTGGAACTGGTCGAGATGGAAGTTCGTGAACTGCTGTCCGAGTACGACTTCCCGGGTGATGACCTGCCGGTAGTTCGTGGTTCTGCACTGAAAGCGCTGGAAGGCGAAGCTCAGTGGGAAGAGAAGATCCTGGAACTGGCTGGCCACCTGGACAGCTACATTCCGGAGCCGGAGCGTGCGATTGACCAGCCGTTCCTGATGCCGATCGAAGACGTATTCTCTATCGCTGGCCGTGGTACTGTAGTTACCGGTCGTGTAGAGCGCGGTATCGTTAAAGTAGGTGAGACCGTAGAAATCGTTGGTATCAAAGATACCGTTTCTACCACCTGTACCGGTGTTGAAATGTTCCGTAAGCTGCTGGACGAAGGTCGTGCAGGCGAGAACATCGGCGCGCTGCTGCGTGGTGTTAAGCGTGAAGACGTAGAGCGTGGTCAGGTACTGGCCAAGCCGGGTTCTATCAAGCCGCACACCAAGTTCGAATCTGAAGTGTACGTACTGTCCAAAGAAGAAGGTGGTCGTCATACCCCGTTCTTCAAAGGCTACCGTCCGCAGTTCTACTTCCGTACTACCGACGTGACCGGTACCATCGAACTGCCGGAAGGCGTAGAGATGGTAATGCCGGGCGACAACATCAAGATGGTTGTTACCCTGATTGCGCCGATCGCGATGGACGACGGCCTGCGTTTCGCTATCCGTGAAGGTGGCCGTACCGTAGGTGCTGGTGTTGTAGCTA